>CALIRC010000110.1 GCA_938044295.1 Minisyncoccota bacterium | reverse complement strand
AGTACTTTAAGAGAATGCAACCAATTGCTTATATGCGGTTGCATTCGCAGCAGTCATTGAAGCTATTGCACAGATAATACTTAGCTCCATTTTCGTGAGTGGATTTTTTTGCTTTTGAACATTGTCAAGAATTTGTTCAGCTACAGATGTTACTGCCTGTGAAAGCGTCTCACATTCAGATGGTGTGAGGTGCTTGCGGGTTTGAGGATGAAGTGGAGCACACTCAAAACCATCATCGTTAAAAGATCCACGCACTTCTGCCAAAAACTCCGATTGGTTGTTGTTGTTCACTAATACACTGAAGAAAAATTGATTTTCTTCATTTACCTTTAAAAAAGTTACTATAAACTTTTTCATTTTGCTTCCTCTGTTCTCACCCTACAAATGCAGGGTCGTCTGTTTCTACACTTTAATTAGTGTTGAAGCGTAAGAAATTACCCGAAGGTCGTAGGCTAAAGAAAATTAAAGCCACATAAAGATTATACAATATATTCACAATTTGTCAAGTAAATTTCAAACTTAGCAGTCTGAAAAAAAATTGATAAATTGTTCATAATTATTTATGAAAAAATTAAGAATAGTGATAGTATGGAATCTATTCTTTAACAATGTGAGGAAAATCAGTGAAACGAGAAAAGCTACGAGTTTTTTCAGGAAAGTCTGGACGAAGACTAGCTTTAACCATTTGTGCTGATTTAGGAATGCAGCATGGTAGAGCAATAGTTTCAAAATTCAACAATGGTGAAATAGAGATTGAACTATGCGAGAATATACGCGATAAAAACGTCTACATCATTCAACCCATCTGTGGATTCAAAAAAAATAGTATAAACGATGATTTGATGGAGCTTCTGCTTATGATCGATGCGGCACGGCGGGCATCTGCAGGAAAAATCATCGCTGTAATACCACATTTTGGATATCAAAGAGCTGATCAAAAGAAAAAAGGACGTGTTCCAATCAGTGCAAAAGTCGTAGCTAATCTCATTGAGCAAGCAAGAGTACAGAGAGTGATCACGATGGACTTGCATGCTGGTCAAATTCAAGGATTTTTTGATATACCAGTAGATAACATCTATGGAAGTCCAGTTTTGATTCCACACATAGCAAAAAAATATAAACGAAAAAAATTAATATTTGTTTCTCCAGATATGGGTGGTGCAGAGAGAGCTCGCGCCTATGCGAAGCATTTCGATGCTGGTGTTGCAATTATTGACAAAAGAAGACCAAAGGCAGGAAAATCTGAAGTAATGCATATTGTAGGGGATGTGGAGGGAAAAAACTGTATTCTCGTCGACGATATTGCAGATACATGCGGAACCTTAATCAATGCGGCAATAGCCCTCCAAGAAAATGGCGCTAAGAATATTGATGCGTACTGCGTTCATGCGGTGCTTTCCAAAAATGCTCACGAAAGCATTGAGGCATCTCAGATTCGCAAACTTGTAGTCACTGACACAATTCCACTCACTAATAAGACATTTAGCAATTCTTCTAAAATAGAAATCGTATCAGTTGCCAGTCTCCTCTCAGAAGTGATCAGGAGGAATGAAAAAGGAAGGTCTGTCAGCAAGTTATTTATATGACCACTAGCTACCACAAGAACTGTGGTAGCTTTTTTTACTATATTGACATGTAATCATTTTTATAGTAATAATACGTTACATGCAAATTGAGGAGATGCTCGATTGAAATACATTTTAACAAGTACCTTGGTTGTCGTATTATCGCTACTTAGTGGCGTCGCTGAATTAATGCAGACGATGGTAGTTGGTCCACGCTGGATCAGATGGTATTTTGCAGACTTTTCTTTTACTGCATTTGTTATAATGCTACAAATTATATACCAAAAAATTAAATTCTCATTTAGGGAGGTAAGTGTGGAAGAGAAAAATAGTTCCTTTGAACTTACGGTTATTATTTCAGTAATTCTTGTGCCAATAATGGGGGCGATTTTTGAATGGGCTCAATTCAAAAACGTGATAATTGGGCATGGGGATTTAGTAGATATATATGTCTATTTTTTTGGAGCGCTCGTCGTTTTGATGGCACTAATTTTCGAAAAAAGAATGAGGTGAGAAATTTCTCGATGAATCCACTGCAAATTTCATTTCGGTGGATTTTGCATTTCTTTGGAAAAGATTGGATGAGTCAAACTAAGAGGTGAACAGCTGTTAGCGAAATTTTATACTAGGAAGTGATACAACGAGTAAATCCTATCCGAGATAGCTAATACAAAAAAGTGTTACGGAAAACAATTTGTTACTGGACAGATATGCACATATGTAGTATAATTTCCTCACTTATAAAAATACGTATGAAAAAATTTCAACCGCGCAAGGGATTCTATATTTACGGAAAAAATGCAGTCAGCGAAACTCTGGCAAATGATCCAGAAAAAATTGTGGAAGTTTTTCTAGTGCAAGAAAAAGGAAAAGCACTCAAATCTGTGGAGAGTCTTGTATTACTAGCAAAGACAAAGAACGTTCCAGTTCGATCAATAGATGAAAAAAAGGCAAACAAACTCATTCGTGGCACAGAACTCCACATGACCCAAGGTGTGATTGCATACTACACTGGATTTTCTTATGCGACATATGAAGCATTCTTTGAAAAACATAAAGACAATGACAGAAGCTGCGTACTTGTACTGGATGGAGTAGAAGATGTTCAAAACTTTGGCGCAATTGTTCGCAGTGCTGTTGCATGCGGTGTAAATGCGATCTTCGTTTCTGATTTTCACCAGGCACCAGTAAACGGGGCGGTATTTAAGACGTCAGCAGGTACAATCAACAAGATCGATATCATCCAGTTTGCTGGCATGGGACAAGTAATGGAAAATCTCAAGCGAGACGAATACTGGCTCTACGGAATTGACATGCACGATGATGCAGACAGTGCCGAAAATGACTTTCCAGCAGGAAATATCTGGCAGCAAAAATTTGATACACGCACTGCACTAATCATCGGTGGTGAGCACAAAGGTATTTCACAAAAAGCAAAAGCGAAATGTGATTTCCTCGCACCTATTCCGATGGAAAATGGTGTAGAATCTCTCAATGTCTCCGTAGCAAGTGCTGTAGCACTCTATGAGTGGAAAAGGCAGCAAAAAAATTAGAAAAAAATCCCAAGAAATGAGGAGGGTCATATAAAGGTCAAGTAGGCCTTTTTTGTTTGTGTGTTGGTAGTCTGGCACTGTAAGTTTATGTTATGATAGAGAAAATCATTAAATAAGTTTCTTCTGCACCGACCTAAGAAGAAGTCCTCAAAAAAAACGAACATGCTTCATACGAAAAAAAAGACAAAAATCGTCGCAACAATCGGCCCAGCATCTGAGTCCAAAGAAACACTCACAAAAATGATGAAAGCGGGTCTCAATGTTACGCGAATCAACTTCTCCCATGGCGATCATGGCAGCGCCAACACGCAGATTAAAAATATTCGTGCAGCAGCAAAAGAATCAGGAACGATGATTTCGATCCTCCAAGACCTCTCTGGACCAAAGATTCGCACTGGAGAATTTGAGGGTGGAGAAGTGACATTAAAGAAGGGGGATGAGATTGAAATCACGATATCGAAAGTATTGGGCACAAATAAAAAATTTAGTGTAAATTACAAGGGACTCTTAAAGGATGTGGAAGTAGGGGAGCGCATCCTCATAAATGACGGTAAGCAAGTAGTCAAAATTCTCTCAATAGGAAAGAAGTCTTTGAAAGCAAAAGTGATTTATGGAGGGTTTATGCGATCACGTCGCGGCGTGAATCTCCCTGATACGAAACTCAGTATCAGTGCGATTACAGCCAAAGATAAGAAAGACCTTGTTTTTGGAGTTAAAGAAGATGTTGACTTTGTGGCGATGTCATTTGTACGGAGGGCTAGCGACGTTGTTGTCCTAAAGAATTTACTGAAAAAACATGGATCAAAGGCACTGATCATCACAAAAATAGAAACCCCAAGTGCGATAGAGCACTTTGATGAAATCCTCACAGTAGCCGATGGCATAATGGTAGCGCGCGGGGATCTGGCTGTAGAGATAGGCGCAGAAAAAGTCCCAGCAGCGCAAAAAATGATGATCGAAAAATGCAATGCTGTGGGGAAACCAGTAATCGTCGCAACGCAGATGCTCGAGTCAATGATAAAAGCCCCAGTGCCTACGCGTGCAGAAGTAGCAGATGTTTCACATGCAGTCTTTACTGGTGCGGATGGCGTTATGCTGAGCGAAGAATCAGCCATGGGAAAATACCCAGCAAAAACAGTAGAAACGATGACAAAGATAGCATATGAAGCCGAACAGATGTCCAACCGAAGGAAGTCAGTACTGCAAAGTCAAATACAGGAAGTAGCAGACAACATAAATATAGAAGATGCTATATCACATTATGCAGTAAAAACAGCGCATGACATCGGAGCAAAAATGATAATTGCACTTACAGAAAGTGGTAAGACCGCGCGACTTGTCTCACGCTACAGATCCTCAAAACCACTACTTGTGCTTTCTCCATATCAAAAAACAGTAGCGCAGACAAATCTCTCATTTGGGGCATATCCACTGCATATAACAAAAAAATTTACACATATCCCTGACGTAGTTACGTATGCCAAAGATCTTGTGCAAAAAGGTAAATACGCAAAAAAAGGCGATCGAATCGTCGTAGTTGCCGGTGTACCATTTGGGCATTCAGGCGGGACAAACACAGTCCATGCAATAGAAATATAACAATACGTTAAGATTGTGCAAATAGTGGGGTAATTAACTTTAAGAAGATTACATATGTACATGCAAACAATAACCGCAGTTATAGCCACCGCTGCACTTTGTTTCGCGCTTTTTGCCGTATACGACAAAAAAAATGGCGCTGGCAAGATCACTTTATCTGACGAATCTATGCGCACAATTTCAGTAACAGGCAAAGCTGAGCGTTTTGTTGCACCAGATACTGCATCTATTTCTTTCGCGTTAATTGAAGTTGCGCCGAGTATTACAGTCGCAAAAAACTCTGTTAACGAGCGAATGACTGGACTGCTCACCACCCTTAAAAGTTTTGAAATTGCAGAAAGTGACATAAAAACACAGAGCTACAATGTTTCTCCAAAGTATCGTTACGAAGGAGAAACGCGAAACCGTAGCATCGATGGGTATCAAGTGAGTCAAAATATACAAGTAAAAATACGCAAAATTGAAAATCTAGAAAAAGTACTTGGCACAATAGGATCTACTGGTATAGATAGCTTAAATGGTCCGCATTTTTTCGTAAACGATGATGAAGAAATTCACATAGAACTCCGCAAAGAAGCAATCCAAGATGCAAAGCAAAAGGCAAAAAAACTTGGTGATGATTTAGGTGTTCGCTTACGCACCATCGTAGGATTTAGGGAAGATGATGCAAGACTATATGCAGACTTTGCACGAACCGCATCTTTTGATGCAGCACTTAGTGTCGGCGAAGAAGTAGCACCGCAAATTCCAATAGGCGAAAATGAGCTGCAGTCATTTGTGACTGTCATCTTTGAAATCGAATAAACATCCAGTAGAGTAAAAATATGATCAAAGGCACACCAGCAATAGGAGATGAACTATTCTTTTCCTACAATAAAAATGTGAGCGGCCATTATGCTGGACAAGGGTATATTACGTTCCATGATGAAGATCGTAACGTAGATGAAACAACGCACGAAGCACTGATATCAAAGTGTGATATTGAGGATGCTACGGTAATGAATACAGACCAAATGTTCTGGGCAACCAAAGACTATTATGATCTCAATGATGTGTAAGTTCCCAATCAATGTACAGTAGCATTCGCAGAACATCACTCAAATCTTCCAGCTATATAATGATCAAAAATCAATCACTTTGATTGTATTAGGACTTACGCACTTGGTGTACTTTGTCGTTAAAATCTACGTTTTTTACTCACCATAGGTAAACTATGGTTCGTGCAAAGCCTTGATTTTGCCTAAAATTACACTCAAATGCGTAAGTCCTATGTATATCTACTAAAAAGTCTTCTGTAGCTGTGATAAAATGCAATACATAAATCAACTGAAACAGTACAATGCCAAAATACTTCGATACAACAGTAATTGACAAAAAAAAGAAACCAGGAAAAGACTTTTACAAGTATGCTGTAGGCGGATGGCTAAAGAAAAACAAGATACCGCATGACAAGGCACGTTGGTGCACGTTTGACGTATTGCATGAACAAAATCAACAAAAACTAAAGAAAATCGTCACGCATGCGGCAAAACAGAAAAAACCAAAAGAACAAGAAAAGATCGTTGCTGATTTTTACAAAAGTGGTCTACATAAAAAGAGGAATCTAGCCGGGACTAAACCACTTGAAGGACTGTTGCACGACATATCAAAAATTGATAGTGAGCAGGAGTTCCTATCTTATGTAGCGCTATGCCATGAGATTGGCATTAATATTTTTTGGATCCTATTTGTTGCTCCAGACGAAAAAAAATCTGAAAAAATGGCACTCTATCTATATCAAGGTGGTCTCACGCTTCCGGACCGCGAATACTATATCAGTGATGATGTGGCATACAAAAAAATACGTGCTCAGTATAAAAAACACTTTACTCGCATGGCAAAACATTTTCCGGAAGTAAAAGTCAAAACATTTCACAAAAATGTTCTTAGTATAGAGATGTTTCTCGCAAAAAAAGCACGCACAAAAACACAGATACGAGATGTGCACAAACAATACAATAAAATGAGTATCTCTACACTTGCGAAGAAAAGTAAAAATATTAAGTGGCAGTCATACATGGAAGATATTTCTGTAAAGACAAAGACGGATGTCATTGTCGGTCAACCAGAGTATTTTGGAGCTGTTGGGAGTGCTATGAAAGACTTTTCACTGCAAGCAAGAAAAGACTATATGCTCTGGCGAATCATCACAAGTCTTGCACCGTTACTCAGTGAAGAAATTTATGAAGCGCACTTCACATTTTTTCTTAAAGAAATCTCTGGAATTAAACAAGTGCAACCGCGATGGAAGCGTGTGATTGCAAGTATAGATACGCATGTCGGCGAAGCATTAGGTGCACTTTTTGTAAAAGAGCATTTTCCAGAAAGCGCTAAGAAAGCAGCGCAAGATCTCTCTACAAATATCCGTCAAGCATTTGCTGAAAGGCTCAAGAAAAATGATTGGATGCATGTAGATACGAAAAAAAAGGCACTAGAGAAGCTCAGAAGGATGCGCATAAAAATCGGTTATCCTGAAAAATTAGAAAAATATGAAGGATTGGAAGTGCTATCAACGGATTACTTCGGAAATGTTCTCAGGGCAAGAATGTATCAACATGCCAAAGAGATACACAAAATCGGCAAACGTACGGATCGGAACTTATGGGAAATGACACCACAAACGGTAAATGCCTATTATCATCCTCTACACAATGAAATGGTTTTTCCAGCTGGGATTTTGCAAGCACCATTTTTTGATGCAAAGGCTGATGCTGCTCTAAACTACGGTGGAATTGGCACAGTGATTGCACATGAGATCACACATGGATTTGATGATCAGGGATCACTCTATGATTCCAAAGGAAATATAAATACATGGTGGAAAAAAGAAGACAAAAAACAATTTGATATTCTGACAAAAAAAATAATCGCACAGTATGATGCATTTGAAGCATTACCAGGTCTAAATGTGCAGGGCGCACTCACAGTTGGAGAAAACATCGCAGACTTAGGTGGTGTAATGATCGCACTGCATGCATTAGAGAGTACAAAAAAAGACATGTCAGCAATAGGCGAAGATGACCTTACAGTAACACAAAGATTTTTCCACGCATATGCTCTCACAGAGGCTGGAAAACAAAGACCTGAGCAACTACGAAAGCAAATTGTGACAGACCCACATGCGCCAGGAAATTTTCGCGTTAATGGACCATTGACGCACACTGAAGCATTCTATAGAGCATTTAACATCCATGAAAAGTCTAGTATGTATACGGAGCCAAAAAAACGTATAACCATTTGGTAATAAGTAAAAAATCTAGCAAATTTGCAAGATGTGTTGATTTCGCAGAGAGTAGCGATTTAAATGCCGTAGATCAATCAGAAATAAAGTCATGAACGATAGGAGGGGAAATCAAGGAGTATGTAAAAAGTGGTTAAAGATGGCAACGTCGAAAAATCTAAACCATCAAGGAGTAGATCACATAGTTTCATAATAGTTTAAATTTCAGACGAAAATATAATGTACTTGAAAGTTTTAGAAAATTCCAGTAATGTTAAAGCACAGAGAACAATACCAGTTAAGAAACTTATGAAACTATCATGAAAAAGAGAGAAGTTTTTATTCCTATATT
>CALIRC010000109.1 GCA_938044295.1 Minisyncoccota bacterium | reverse complement strand
CAGAAGTGCATGGATCTTTTAATGATAATGGTTTTGAGTGTGCTCCATTTCATCCTCAAACCCGCAAGCACCTCACTCCATCTGAGTGTGAGACACTTACACAGGAAGTAACAACTGTATCTGAACAAATTCTTGACATTGTTCAAAAGCAAAAAAATCCACTCACAAAAAAGGAGCTCAATATTATCTGTGCAATAGCTTCAATGACTGCTGCGAATGCAACCGCATATAAGCAATTGGTTGCATTCTCTTAAAGTACTCACCGTCCGACGCAAAACGTTGGACGGTTTTTTATTGTTTACGTGTATGTGCCTGTGAGGTATTCTTTTCGCTTCTGAGTCTGCATGCGCTCTATCGCGTAGCGTAGTGTGGTACGTGGAATGTTTTTGTAGTTTTTTTGGAGAAACTCTTCGACTATTTCAGGTTCTTTTTTCCAATACTCTCTGAGCATCCACCCTACGGCTTTATGCATGAGATCTTCTTCATCTGCCAGCAGTTCTTTAGCTAGTGGTAGGACATGTTCATATCTTCCTTTGCGAATCATGAGCCACTGCGAAACCATTGCAATCCGACGATCCCAGAGGACTGGAGAATCTACTAGCGTGTAGAGCATTTCAGAGGCACTCGGCCTTGTGATGATCCACTCCCCGAGGATGTAGTGTGCAGATACATCTACTAAATCCCAATTATTTACATGTTTTTTATGTGCTAAGTAAAATTTTGTAATTTCTTCCTGTGTTTTTTCATCTTTATTTTTTACTGCGATTTTCATCTGATTTACGAGTATCACGAGAGCGCACATGCGCTCTTCATGGATCTGTGATTGTAGCAACTCTTTTAGTACTGGAAATGGCGCCATTGAACATTGCTTTGCAACCTTTCTGATATCTGGCATTGATACTCCGATAAACTCATCACTTTCACTGTACTGTCCTTTCCCCATTTTGAAAAAGGAAATATTTTTTTCTTCTCTTTCCTGGCTAGACAATGACAATAGCTCTCGCTTTATATCTTCACACAACTTATGACTTGCGTTTGACATTAATATTTTTTTAGTGTATTATTTGTATCATGTTTTTTACTTGCCTTTTTGGAGAACTCGCACATTGTTTATAAAAACAAAATTTAACAAATTATTTTTTTATAAGTGTTACATTGCTGTAACAGCTTTGATCATTGCATTATCAGTACCCTGCGCTTTACTGGTAGAAGCATACAAAGAGAATGGTGAGCAGGAAATAGTGCATAAGGAAATTTCAAGTAGAATTGCAGATGTTGAAAATTGTGTCCACCGACATCAAAAAAGTCTGTATTGCAGTGCTGGACAGTTAGGTATACGTCCGGACAGAATCGTAAACGCATCCCATAATTTTTCTCGTACTGCTGATACTACTGTCAAAGTAACGCAAGGCAGAGTGATCATTGAGAATACCATTGCTGTTCGTACTATAACTCCGACAATTGAAGATGGCAAAATACTTGGATGGATCGAATCCATCAATGGTCTTGCTATTTAGCAAAAAAGTAATAATTTTAAATAGGGTTGCACAATTGCAATCCTGTTTTTTTATCCGAACGTGCGATTTATCTTGTAATGTTTTTTTTGATTGCACTTATATAGTTTTCGTTTCCGATGTCGTGATGTGCGTCTTTTATGATGATTTTTTTTGCGCACGCTATGATTTTTGCTGTTTCATCGAATCTGACTTTGTACTGTGGCCAATCTGCGAGTTCGAGTTCTCCACCATAAAGAACAACTTTTGACGTGGAGATGGACTGTGCAATTTCTTTTCCTGAGAATTTTTTCATATTTTCGATGCGATCGACACCGACTTTGTCGATATCCTCGCAGGTGACAACATGCAGATCTTCCTTGAAATAACTCAGTGAGCAGATGTGTAGCTCGTCTGGTACGAGCTCTACACTACTGATCATTGCTATCATCGCGCCAAACGAAAAACCAAGGATGACATTGAAATGATCAGATTTATTCTCATAGTAAAATTTTTTAAAACCTATGATGTCATCACTTTGTACCTGCCCTTCCCACGGTACGTCGTACCGCATTACATCATAACCGATGGAGCAAAAGTACGGCTCCATCCATTTATATTGCTGCGCATCGAGTGTATGCAGAAAACCTGGTATCAGAAAGATTTTTTTCATTTGAGTGATTTTATAAACCACATGTCTCCTGTGATTTTTCTCATTATAGTCATCACAATTATCTTTGTCACTTAAATTTTTTGTGTCACTATTTTGACTTAAGCGCGGGAAAAGTATGTTTTCGGATTAGTGACAAGGCTGTACTTTACATATTTGTTAATATGTGCTATAATTTTTCTGTACATTTACAATACTATTCATTATATTACTCGGAGAAATACTCATGCATTCTACTCTTTTAGTAGGCGCTTCTGATACAGATACAGTGATTCCAAACATTGATGCAGTGTCACACACGCTTTTAGTTTCGAGATCTTCCAATCGCACAGCTTTAGTATTTCGCACCTTAGAGGAAATTGAAGCTGCGCTACTATATTGCTGTATGCGATCTACTGGCAAGATTAGTGAAACGTTTGAGAAATTTTTGTCACGCCACACGCAGTATTCCGTTGTTGATATTGATTCTATTCGCGAGAGTGACAATGCTGTAGGCTTTTTCTTAACAATCAGAGAGATGAAAAATGCGTACCATACACTACAAAGGAAACGGAAGTACGAACTCCATTGGAGTTGCTTTTCTCAAATATCAGTACATCAGGCAAATGACCTTATCATCAGTGAGGAAAATGGTTTTTTTACTTTATCTCTTTTGAACTATAATTATAACTTGTGGGAAGAACTAGTAGACACATTAAAGCGACCAGAGATTGTACGAAGTATAGACTTCACAGTTTTTGTCACCGACAAGGAAGGGTATTGTCGTTTTCCTATTTTGACCCTCTTACCTAACCCTGAACACCTCCTTCCCTATGATGCAAAAAACTCACTTGAAGAAAGTGGGAAATGGACTCACCATACAGTTTGTGACGCAGTAGATATCGCCATTACGATTGACCTGGACTGCGAACCTGATCATATCAAACTTCCGTGGGATGGTTTCGATGTCATCTGGCGTGGTGGTCGGTTTTATTTATCTATTTCTCTGGGTCACAGAGCTGATACTGAAGAGGTCGCAATTAACAAGCAGAAATTAGTTGCTCTGACCTCTGCAGCGAACTACATCGACAAGAAACTCTTCTCCATGTAGTAATTTCTGATTAGTT
>CALIRC010000108.1 GCA_938044295.1 Minisyncoccota bacterium | reverse complement strand
GTGAGACAGTGTTCATCCTCACAGAGGATGGTGCAACAGAAATTACTCCGGTTGACGGTCAAATAAAATTGGAGACAGAAGTGTCTCTTTAAATTCTGAGAAAAGTTGCTAAACGACAGCTGATGTATATTGCATCAGCTGTTTTCATTTGCCTCAATTTTTTATTGTAGTGTAGTGGGGTGCTGCTTCAGAGCTTGTTAAGGCATTGAGCGATTACGTGTGTGTTGACCTTTTTTTGTTTTGTGTGCTATTGTTTATGTGGTAGTCGGTTTTCGAGCTCCGTCTCCCACACCTCCTATGCGGGTTGTGTGGCGTAGTACCCGCAAAAAATAATAATATTATTTTTCTCCTGTTCACGTTTTTCCCTAGAGAGATTACTCTCTAGGGTCTTTTTTTTGAGCGCAAAGTTCTCTGGATATTTGAAAAAGCTTTGCGTTTTGGCGCAAAGCTTTATTGTCGGCTCTATTTCAATAATGTGACATCGCAAATTTCTTTAGCGAGGCTGTGGAGATTTTTTATATGCTCTGGTTGCAGTAAGATCACCTTTTGTGTGCCACCTGTGATGCGTGGTTTTTTCTCCCTGGGTTTTGGGAAGCATTTCTCTGTTCGTGACTCGACTATGATCTCATTTTTTCGTATGAGAAATTCTAATGCTAGGTTGATTTGTGTTTTGCGCACTCCTTGTGCTGTGAGTGATCTGATGATTTCACTGCGTAGTATGCCATGCGGATTTTTTTTGAGCAAAAGGAGAATTTCCAGCAGAAGATCTTCTATGCGATTTGGGGATTTCATTATATTGCTCCCATACTGTGGATTGTGTTGCATGGTATCTCGTTTTTGGTTTTACGTCCATTCACATTAGTAGAACTTAAAGTGAGAAAGTCCTCATTAGAAAAGCTCCACAGAGTTTTGTGGAGCATAGTTGTTTTGTCTTATGCGATTATAGGTGGTGGTTCGGGTGGTCGGTTTGTTACCCATTTATTGTAGTTGTCCTGATTTACGTCATACCTATAATTTGCTTTATTTCGGTCGATCAATCTGTAGTCTGTTAGCTTTTTGAGGATCGGTTCTACTTCCTCCGTTTTTACACCAGGAGGTGTCTCTCGCTTTAATTCTCCACGAGAAAAACTTCTTCGAGCCAATTGCATACGATCGAGTACTGCAATTTCTTTTGGTGTTAACTTTATAGGTGCTTGTACTGCGTCTGACATTTTTTTCTACCTTTTCGCTTCGAATGTTGCTTTATCGTATAGATTTCTTCTGGATTTGTCAATGATTTGTATGTGAGATCAGCCATTATTCAATCCTCTTAGGACTGACGCACTTGGTGTACTTTGTCGTTAAAATCTACGTTTTTTACTCACCATAGGTAGACTATGGCTCGTGCAAAGCCTTGATTTTGTCTAAAATTACACTCAAGTGCGTCAGTCCTACCTCTATTGGTTTGTGATATTTCATTGACAATTACTTATATAAATGCTATATATTATATTGCAGTTTTTTAGCAATATCATTCAAATTTTTTTGGGAGTTTTATTGTGAAATATACTTTTTTAAGTCTCGTTCTTTCTACAATTTTTCTTGGCGCTTGCAGTGTTGAAACATCGTCAAAAACCTTCTCAGATAGCATATCTACAACGATGCGCTATGTGGAGGATGTCGTGCAGGTCGATAGCATTCCTTTGAATAATCCGAATGCAACGTACTACACATTTGGTGTGAGTGGTTATTCTGGTTTGATCAATTTGAATGTAGGGCATAGTCCAACGGCGGACAGCGATGGTTTTGATAAAAAACGTATTTGCTACCAGGTTGAGGATGGGCAAATCATCTATGAAACACAAGATGATTTCCTCGTAGAGGTGCATAAGATTGATTCTGCAAATGTGTCTGATGTTACATTACTCGGTAAAGGTGAGGCGTATACACTAGGAACGCTTTGTAAATCTCGTTATATACTTCCTGTTGAGAGTGCTGGGGAATACTATGTGCAAGTCCGGATGATCACAGATGATGTGATGACGGATGTTACTGGATTTCGAGTCAGTGTCTCGGATATTGATGTACTGATGGTGTCTGATGGATTGCTTTCCTTGCAGTTAGATGAATATGTCATGGGTGGCGCAATTAATTTGCGTCGTGACACATCGATTGCATTTGGTCAGCGTTGGGGATTTTTTGTAGCTGCGACTGATACTGATAGTCCAGTACCGATGTATCAAGTACTCAGCCCTGTCTACAGCAGATCAACAGCGAGTGAAGTCACGACTACGACATATCACTATACATTTGATGTCAATGATATCGATCCAAGTTTCTCTAATCACTGGACGATCGAGGCATGTGCTTTTGATTCTGAAGGTGACGAGGACGTCACTCGCATGTCGTGTGACGGGGAAGAGGTCATAGGTCGCGCTGCCATATGGACAACGCTTCTCTAATTAGCATCCTCCAGGAAAGTGTGTACTTCTACTTGTGAGGATAAATAATGGGAAGTTTTTACTTCCGAAATATTGGTTCAACATAATTGCTATATATGTTGAACCTTTTTATTTGGAGGGCTAGCTTGGCTGCTTCAATCCTCTCTATGGTTTGCGATTAAATACTTGACATAAAGTAAATTATGTAGTATTATGAAAATGAGAATTTTACAGACAATAACCGATAGGAATATTAATGAAATCTTTCAGTATAATTTGTGTGGTTTTAACTTTTTTCGTTGCAGTGGGTAGTGCTGGTGCTAGTGCTGATTCTGACACTTCAAAGAGTGGTAGTGAACAGCTTAAAGTATTCAAAAGTATCGAAGCTGGTAAAAAGAAACCTTCCTCGAGTGATTTGCCAGTAAGTGTTGATCATGAACTTACTGCAGTTTCTGAAAAAATTGGACTCTTTAGCGACACGAATGGATATATAAGGACTGTTACTGTTGAAGAGGTTTCTGACACTTATTGCTTTATTAGGCTACGTGATGGGACCGCCTGCAATGTCCATAAAAGCAGAGGGCACTGCAGAGTAACATTTACACAAGACAAAGGTCTTCTGTGTAACGGATCATGACATTGTTTTTTGCAAAAAATAGTTGAAAATGTGATGCGTTGAAGTATTTGATTGTAGCAGGAGATGGTATAGCCCACTCCTGTTTTTTTGTGTTGGTGGTATCTACGCTGCAATTGTTTTTTATGCTCTTGGTTGTGATGTGATTTTATGATGATTATAGGACTTACGCACTTGGTGTACTTTGTCGTTAAAATCTACGTTTTTTACTCACCATAGGTAGACTATGGCTCGTGCAAAGCCTTGATTTTGCCTAAAATTACACTCAAGTGCGTCAAGTCCTCATTATTTCTTTCCTATAGAAAAAAGCCCTTTGTGATCTAAAGGACTTTTTTTGTTTAGGCTTTTGTAGCAGCTACTGGACATGTGTGCGTTTTTGACTTTTTAGCCAATCGTTGTACCTTCTGCGGTTTATCGTGTATTTGAAGTACATCTTCTCTTGGCTGATTAATTCGTGTTCTTGTAATTTTTTGAGGATTGTATCTACTTCATCTTCTTTTACGCCGATGTTTTTGCCCTGCTTCAACTCTTCAAGCGACAGACTTTTATCTGATATCTGAATATGATCGAGGAGTGCAATTTCTTTTGGCGTTAATTGTATCGTTGCTTGTGCTGCGTCTGACATTTTTTTCTACCTTTTCGCTTCGAATGTTGCTTTATCGTATAGATTTCTTCTGGATTTGTCAATGTTTTCCGCCTTGTAATTTTATGATGATTATTTCTTTCTATAGAAAAAAGTCCTTTGTGATCTAAAGGACTTTTTGCGTTTTGAAACCTGGGAGATTACTTGGTTTGTTCGATTGGTTGATTATCTAACCATTCGTTGTATTTCTTGTAGTTTATCGTGTACCTGTATGTATCAGGATTTCGAAAGAGTAGCCCATACTCAAATCGCAGTGTGCGAAGTATTCTTGCTATCTCTTGTTCATCGATGTTTAGAACTTCTTTTCTTTCGACAAGTGTGCGTAGTTTGAGGCCTTGCCGTGACTTTAGAATGTGCGTGAGGATTGTCTTTTCAGGCTCTGTTAAATCCACTGGTGTTTCTGTCTTGTTTGACATGTTTTTCTACCTCTTTGCTTGACATGTTGCCTTAGCGTATTTAATTTTTCTTCTTTTGTCAATGTTTTGCAGAAAAAAAGCCCCATAGTGTTTTATGGAGCTTTTGCGCTTATCCACTCTTTTCTTTACTTACATTCTCCTTTAAAAAAGATCGTGGACAGATTCTTGGTTTTTTGTCTCGCATTTTAGGTTACGATGGTGTATTTTCTACTATGTTCATCATAATTTATAGCGCCTTTTGTGTAGAGGCTAAAAATGACACTACCTCCATCATCGTTGTTTCCCTCATCCTCATCTTCTTTGTTCTTCTGATTTTCTTGTAGTGCATTTTTTAGGTCTTTGATGCTCAGGTTTGTTCGGTTTGGAAGAGTTGCTTTAAGGGTGTCTAGTGTTCTTTGCTCTTCTTTTGTGAGAGGTTCTCTGTCTGGTACGTTTGTGCTCTGTGTCATCTTTTTTCCTGTGTGGAATGTAGGGTTATCGTATTTCGTCTTTGTGTTTTTGTCAACGCTTTGATTTTGCCTAAAATTATATTCACGTGCGTACGTCCTCAAAAGATTGTAGACAAATTCTAAAGGTGCTTTAATAATCGTATGGATATTTTTCGACATTTTGACGCACAATCTGATCGATCTCAGAGACGGCAGCGGAGCGCTGTGGTGGATTTGCGATCTCGTAGGAAGCGGCGAAACTCTCCACAGAAAAAGGTTTCACGTTCTCGCGTACATGTGCCGCAGAAAGTTCGTGCTGCTGACACAGACACTTCTTCTGTGCGTCCGCGTATGGTAGCGGGGCATTCTCATACTGCATCTCGCAAAGCATCCTCTCATCACGATCTTGCGCACTCTGGTGCTGGGCATGCACATACTTCTCGCAAAACTGATTTCGGTGGAGAAACTTTTTTTGAGTCTCCCGAAGATTTCGAGATTTTGTCTTCTCATGATCACACCACTCGTCCATTTGAGGATCTGTCAGACAGTCAGGATGACTATCGGGATGATCGTCAGGATGACAGTATTGTTTCTCGCGTACCTGTGCGTCCGTCTTCACAGAAGTCAGGTTTTTCTTTTTCTGCGCGAAAGGATCCGATTGTGCGTATGCATTCTGTACGGAGTCTCTTGGGTATAGCTTTTCTTTTTTTCCTTGTTTTTTGTCTCTATTTTTTTACAGATTTGACGACCGTTGGTGTATTTTTCTGGCTCTTTTTCGTCGCGATCTTTATTTGGCGGATCGATTCTCGTGTCTCTATTGGTTTGGCGCTTCTTTGTTTGCTTTTTGTGCCAGTTTTTCTTGTGCTGGGATCTATGGGCTATGCTTCTGGTAAGGTGTGGGCTGAGATGATTGCTGTCTGGGTCTATCTTTTTTTAGTGATTGGAGTGACGGTGCAGGTCATAGAGTATGTGCGTCGGGGTGAGCGGGGATAATTTTTTTGGACTTACGTACGTGCATGTACTTTGTCGCTACACTCTACATTTTTCACTCACCACATAGGTAGACTATTGCTCGTGAAAAGCCTCAAATTACGCTCATGTGCGTCCGTCCTATTTTTGATAGTGGCTCTTTTTTAATTTTTATGGTATAGTCCTTTGTTGTAGGAACGTTGATTTCCTTACTTTTTTGTATAATTCTTTGTTTCTTCCTTTTATTTCATCTCTGTAGGACTTACGCACTTGGTGTACTTTGTCGTTAAAATCTACGTTTTTCACTCACCATAGGTAGACTATGGCTCGTGCAAAGCCTTGATTTTGCCTAAAATTACACTCAAGTGCGTAAGTCCTACTCTGGTAAATTGATCTTCTAACTATTCTTCCATAAACTCTGTGCGGTATTTGCGACGACATGGATTTTCTCTTTTTTTGGCTGCGCTCTTTGCGGTGGTTTGTGGGTGGCAGATGTTGCTTCCAGGTTATATTTTTCTCCTTGATTGGGTTTATGGTCCAGAGATACTTTTCAAATACTCGACTGTAGCAGATATGATGAATGCGCCTTCGAATCTACTGATCTTTTTTCTTGCTCTTTTTTTGCCTGGTTGGTTTGTGCAGAAGTTGGTATTTTTTCTCCTTCTTTTTGCACTTTTTTACGTGCCGATACGATTACTGCGCGGTCCGTTTGTTGTGCGGTTTTTTGGCGCGCTTTTTTTTGCGATGAATCCATTTGTCTATGAGCGACTCCTTGCAGGACAGTGGCGCGTTCTTTTTGGGTATATTTGCTGTTTTGTTTTGGTACTTTTTCTTGTGAAATTGCGATCACGTCCGTCGTGGTTTCTGATGTGGCAGATCGTTTGTGTATTGCTTATTACCGGTATTTTTTCTGCGCACTTTTTTGTGATTGGTGTGTGTCTTGTCGCTTTGTGGTGGTTGTGGCACGCTTTAGAGTATGCTTTGAAGCGACAGTGGGATTATTTTGTCGATCTTCTTTTACAGTGTTTTTCTGGCTGGAGCGCACTCGTGCTCGCAAGTTTTTACTGGATTGTGCCGTATGGATTTTTGACTGGGACTGATTCTGCGCAGTTTGGTGTAGCACATCAGAGTGCTTTTGAAACAGCGAGCGGAACGCACATTGGTCCGCTTTTGAATGTTATTTTCCTGCATGGTTTTTGGGGTGAGGCACATCCATGGGCGCAGCAGTATATCCTTCCAAAGGAATGGATGCTATCTTTTATACTTGGTATAAGTGGCCTTTTGCTTTTGCTTTTTCTCGGTTTGTATGTGGCTGCGCGTCACAGGAAACAGCGACTTGCGTCTTGCGCCGATCCTCATCATTCTCCGATTTCGTCTCCTGGTCGTGATTGCCCGTATCTTTTGGCACATAAGACGACTTTTCTTCTGTTCATTGGACTACTTTCATTGATTTTTTCTGTGGGTACCGCGCCAACGGTATTTGTGCCGCTCAATGCATTTTTATTTGAGCATGTGCTTTTTTGGTCAGGTTTTCGTGATGCGCAAAAGTGGGTTGGCGTTTTTGTGATCGTGTGGGTTCTTATCGCCACGGTCTGTGTACATATACTGTACATGTACTTGCAGCATGTAGATCATCTCCGTGAGCGGATAAAGCAGGTTGGGCGGTGTATGTTATGGGTCATTCCTATTGCATCGGTTCTTTTCACTACGCCACAGATGCTCTGGGGTCTCTGGGGGCAGGCTTCTGCTTTGCATTATCCTTTGGCATGGGAGGAGGCACGTCATGCGCTTTTAGAGATAGAAGCGCGTGATGCTGATTGTCAGGTTCTTTTTTTGCCATGGCATCAGTACTATGGTTTGCGTTTCACTGATCGTATCGTTACGGCAAATGTGGGGAGTCGTTTTTTTCCGTGTCGTGTGATCACTGGGCACAATACGGGTTTGCGTGGTATTGAAGACCGCGCACCGCATATTGACGGGTATCAGGAGATTGCTGCTGTTGTTACCTCAAATGATCCGCAGTCATCTGCACTTGCTCGCCATATGGAAACCTTGAAAGATGTCGGGATGACACATATCATCTTTACTGATGATCTTGTAGGGCAGGATGCCTATCTTTATCCGTTTCTTGCAAGTGATTTGCTGCAGGAGATTTATCGTGGTGAAGGTATTATACTTTACGCTATTCGCTAGAGGGTAGCCGAGGTTTCATGCAAGTACTTTTTTGATATTCTTTTCTTTTTGATGTACTATGATTTTGTTCTTATCTAATTAGGTGGGGTTTCTATGTCATATGGTGATATAGCTCTTTTATCTATTTTTATCTTTCTTTTACAGGTTTTTTGGGCTTTGCTCTGTGTGGGTTTCTTTTTTCTTGGACGTCGCTTGCGGCGTGCACGGAAGGCTTATCACAAAGCTTTGAGCGAGGTGCATTTCTCTGAGCAAGATCCACTGCACGTTGTGGGTGGTGTATCATGGACTGATCGTTGTGTGCAGTTTCGCATTGTGTCATCTCACGGACAGCGCAACTATCGTTTTGTGTTGGACGAGAAAGATATGAAACACTTTCGGTTGACTATAGACTCTGGCGTATTTTTTACGTATAGGTTACGAGATCGAAAATTTTTCGATTTTATTGTATGTACGAGTCCGGAAGATTATTTGTGGCCTCAAAAGTGTGAGTCAATTGCACTTTTAGATGATTCTCAACGGGTCACTAAACATGGTATTGCAGATCCCGATAGCAATGTCATACGATTGGATGACTTTTTTAGAAATAAATAATGGATAGAACCTAGATGAGAATCTAGCATTTTGATAAAAGGATCGTGCAATCTGACCTGCAATTGTATTATTGTAGGTCTTTTTTTATGCAAGGAGCTGAGAGAGATATCTGTGACGCAGTCATATATATTTCGAGGTAAGACAGTAAAAGGATTCACATACCTCGCTGCTTGTTGCAAAAGGTGTGATGTGAGCTTGCGAGCTCAATGTCATATCTCGTTTGCTTACTGCGGGGTAGTTGATTTATACCTCGGACAATGAAATAGGACTTCCTCACTTTGTGCACTGATCCTTTATAAACACTCCTTTTTCTGACGACGTACATCTGTACGACTTACAAAAAAAAGAGTGTTTATGCCTCACATTGCATTAAAGTGAGGAAGTCCTTTGAAAAATAGAGCACGTTTTCGTGTGCTCTGCTGTGTTTTGGGGTATTAATCAAACTCCATAGTATTTTCTTTCTCATTTAGGATTGTTGACGAAGTCTTACCAGCAAACGTCATATTTAGTAAACTGTTGTTTTTTTATACATAGGACTTACGCACTTGGTGTACTTCGTCGTTAAAATCTCCGTTTTTCACTCACCATAGGTAGACTATGGCTCATGAAAAGCCTCGATTTTGCCTAAAATTACACTCACGTGCGTAAGTTCTAATATAGTCCAACTTGCTCATGCAAATCCGTCATCAGGGAACTCACATCTCCACTCTGTTGATGAAGACATTGATATGTTAGTGACTGCTATAGAGAAAGCGCTTTTTGGAGCGCCTCCACTGGTGCTCCAATTGTTCTCTAAGAATTTGTGAGTGAAAATCACATAAAAAATGTCATTGCACAGCAGGGGAAGACGTTTGCAGTGTAACTATTTGGAGACCTTAGATTTGAGGATCTTTTTTTAATGGATAGTGACTGTTTTTACATTATATTGACGAAGTATTAATATAGTTATTAAATTGAACTACTAATAATAACTATCAATTTCTATGGAACAGATGCCAAATGAACCAAGCGAGGAAGTAAAAGAAAGTGAAGATGGAAAAAGCTTCCGTTATATAGAAAATGGTGAAAAAGTGATATATCGCGTTGAGCCTGATTCAGTCGACGAATTGGTTTCAGGTACGTATATGGGTCGTTACGGTATTGAAGATCCAGAGGAAGAGTGGTCACTTTGTGATGATGATGGTAAGGAAGTGCATGATGCAAGATTTGAAAGTGCAATCATCTATGTGCGTAAGGATGAAAATGGGATGCTGAGCATTGACGAAAACACTCCACATGCAGTGAAAGATGAAATCAAAAGAGTCTACGAGGAAAAAAGACAACACTCAGTTTCTGAAGAGGGTGCGCTTTCTACAACTGAAAGTAATAAATTGAATGAAACACCAAAACTCATGTTTGATGGCATGAGCTATGAAGAAGCTTTAAGTTTTTCAATAGTAGGACTTCAAACATCTCAAGGTTCTTTTCAAAAAAATGAGCTTGGGTTTTTGGAAGAGAGATGGAAACGAACAAATATTAAAACTGTCGGAGTACACTATTCTACTGGAGAAGTGAAAGAGTTATCTGAAATAAGCGATGATGTGGTATCTGACACAGAGCATAATACTGGAAGGGCAGG
>CALIRC010000107.1 GCA_938044295.1 Minisyncoccota bacterium | reverse complement strand
CATGCCATCGCTGTTCCTGAAGGTGAAGGGCGATATGTTCTTGATCGAATGAATGGTAAGGTAGAGTTAGTAGAAGGTCCTACAATGCTCCTTCCAAATCCCACACATCAGGTACTTGTGCGCCGTATCCTTACTGAGCCTCAGGTACGCCTAATGTTTCCTGGGAATGATGAGGCTATTCGGATTAATAGTGGTTTTCTGGAAGAGGCTCATCGGCGTGGGCTAGGATCGACTGATTTTATCACTGCCCGTGATACTACTTTTCGAGGTGATCGCATGGATCATCATTGGAATGATGATGATCCAGATTTTGAAACTCGCAGTGAAAGTGCGAGTATACATCGCGAGCAAATGACTCGTCGCAGTGTCTTTAATAGGCCACCTACTGTCAGTATTGACGATAAATATGAAAGCGCTATAAGGATCGATGTGTGGCCTGGCTATGCTGTGCGAATTGTCGATAAAGTTGGAAAGCATCGCACATTGGTAGGACCAGGAGCAACATTACTTGAGTTTTCTGAAATGCTGCTACCCTTAACACTCTCGACAGGTCAACCAAAAAACGATGATGAGCCAATTCGTACGCCGTACCTCAAGGTCGCAAATAATACTGTATCTGATATGGTTACTGCAACAACAAAGGATTTGTTTGAGGTGCGAATGCAGTTATCTTATCGTGTAAATTTTGCTGGTGACGATCCTGAGAAATGGTTCGAAGTTGATAACTACGTGAAGTTTCTCACTGATCACCTACGGTCGCGTCTGCGTCACATGATCAGAGGAATCGGTATTGAGGAATTTCATACCACTGCTACAGATGCAATTCGTGATACTATTCTTGGCGTTGCTACTGATGATACTGGTAAACGTCCAGGCTTGATATTTGAGGAAAACGGAATGCATGTTTATGACACAGAAGTGCTTCACGTGGAGCTGCCACATGAAGTTCGTTCTTTGCTACAAGAAGACCAACAACAAGCCGTTGTGCAACGTTTACAGATTTCACGTCTTGAGCGAGATCGTGATATGTCTGTACGAAAAGAACAACTTCAACGGGAGATTGTTGCTGAAACTCATGAAACTAGAGTCAGAACTCATGAAATCAGTATGGCAGAAACTGCGTGCTCTCTCGAGCAAGAGATTGCATCTGTCAGTAATCAAGCTCAAGTCGAAGCTCGTCGTCAAGATGCCATACACCAGCTCCAAGAAACTCTTGATGCAATAGCTCAGGCTCAGCTGAGTCGTGAAGAAGCAATTGATAACCATCAGGTGGCGGTTATTGGTCGTAAGGC
The DNA here is from genome assembly GCA_938044295.1 of Minisyncoccota bacterium. GTDB lineage: Bacteria > Patescibacteriota > Minisyncoccia > Moranbacterales > JAHDCW01. The sequence goes on along the minus strand of CALIRC010000107.1, from coordinate 2,530 downwards.
TGACATCGCAACAGCTTCTATCGCAACTCAACTGAAAGCTGTTTCACCAACTCTCATTGAGGCAATGCAGACTCTGGGAGATAAAGGGCTTGCGACCGAGGCTATTAAGTCGATGGGTCCACTGTCTCCACTAGGTATGGAGACAGCAGATATTCTAAGAAATATTGTTGGCGGTCTTGGTCTTGATCGTGCAATTACTGCGAAGCAGTTGCAAAATGAATCTAATCCTGCACATCGCTCACCTGATTAGAACTATGTGATTTAATGTAAGACTGTAGCAATTACTCCGTTAGCTAAATTTGTAGCTAGCGGAGTTTTTTATTGTTTATTTTTTACTACCTACTCTTTTCTGTGTGGATTAGTTGCCGCATAATTGATGAACTTCTTACCTCTTACTGATTTTCTAGTTGCTTATATTGTATGTACTGCGTATGGAATATGGAAAATTCTTGCATCAATAAAAACAGCCCAGCAATACTATATTGCTGGGCTATTGTTTTTGTGCAGACTATTTAATGTACTCTCCTAATCTAGTCATGATTTGTTCGACCGTACCGCCTAGAGCATCTGTATTGTACCCCTCTAGCGTCGCTCTTGCTTTATACATCCTAGTCGTAGGTTCATCGTTTATTGTTTCTTTCAATAATTGCTTAAACTCGTTCCACTTTCCTCGTAGTAGTGGACCAAAGATTCTGTCGATTTCTGGGTGTTTCGTAATTTCTTTTTTGCGATCAATGATTTCTTTTTTTAATACTTTGACGTCAACTCGTCCGAATCGTATATCTCGAATGAGGCGTATTTTTTGTGCACGATCTTTGAAAATTACTTTTTTACCGATCACGCTCTTCAAGTATTCAAACTTTATTGATGCAGCTTCTGCATCGAGCGTTGTCAATCTATTATTCTCTGATATCTCTCCATCGCAATCTCCAATTAACTGTATAAGATACTCTTTAAAATTTTCGATGTCAATGCTAACCCATTTTGAAATTTCACCTCTATTTCTTGCGATATAAATTTCAATACTTTGTTGCAGTGTTGCACTCTCCTCTTCTTGCGGCAAAAACCTCTCTAGGTGATCAAGAGCACCTTCAATGAAAGATCCATCGTTGTACAAGAGGACTGTTTCCCGAAATACTTCACGATCACTATTGTACTCACTTCCGTAAAGAATTGTTTTTATTCCTTGCCATACTTCTTGATTTTCTGAGGGATAATTTAGATTCTCAAAATCTGGATTCTGCCCTCGGAAGACTGTCATATCTCTATGCTTCTCGGTTTGCTTGAATACTTTGAGATTAAGCGTCATGCATGATATGGCCATTCGAACAATGTACTTCGCCATCTCTTCTGAAAGATTGTTTTGATGAAGAGATAGATACTCCATGTAACTTTTAGCTAGCTTGTGAATGCTCTCGATTTTTGTCCAGAATTGGACATCAACATCAGCCTTGCTTTGCGCCAATGCAATCGACGTTATCTGGCTCATCTGCTCCAAATTTGTTGAATTTTCTGATGTTAAAGTAGCATTGCTTTTCATGATATTTATCCTCTTTTCATGTGCGTAGGGTGGAATCCTTATTTTTATTATAATACAAAATTATTATTATGTCAATAATATTGCTTAGATTAAACCCTGAAACGCATACCCTTTAGAAAGCAAAAAACCTCTGCGATAATGGATGAGTCTTACATCACCATTAAACAAAAGAGTTTTATACATACGCATCTTACCATGGATGACCGATTGGTCATTGCAAGATTGAGAAAGAGAGACTTCTCTCATAGCGAGATCGCTCGTATCTTGGGAGTCCACCACACAACAGTTGGGAGAGAACTAAAAAGAAATACTGAGAATGGTATCTACAGCGCAGCTGTAGCCCAAAAGAAAGTGAGACAAAGAAGATTTGTCGCAAAATATCCTTCTCGTAAGATTGAGAATGATCCTGATTTAAAGAAGCTTGTTCATCAAAGATTAGCGCTGCGACACTCTCCAGAACAAATTCATGGAAGTGAGTTGTGTGTGTCACACACAACGATCTACATGTATCTGTATCGAACATTCCCGCGGGGTGTTGTATATCTGCGTAGACAAGGAAAGAAAAGGAGAATCTATGGCACGAAAAGAGTAAAACAAGCTATACAAGAATCCAAAAAGGTAAGGATTGATCAGAGACCTCTATACACTGAAAATCGTCAGAGATTGGGAGATTTTGAAGGTGATACAGTTGTGCTGGGTGGGAGAAAACAAAGACTCCTGACTCTTGTAGATCGCAGAAGTGGGTATCTTCTCATGGATAAGTTAGTGCCAGATGCATGCGGACTTGCTGATCTTGTATATGAGAAAACAAAAAATTTCTCTAAGAGACATTCTATGAGAAGTATTACATTCGATAATGGGACAGAATGTAGACACTGGCATAGATATCTTCTTTGCGTACCCCTATCACTCGTGGGAGAGAGGGACGAATGAGAATACTAATGGACTCATAAGACAATTCTTCCCTAAGGGTATGCATGGTGATAGAGT
>CALIRC010000106.1 GCA_938044295.1 Minisyncoccota bacterium | reverse complement strand
ACAAGCTTGTTACCAAGGGGGCGACTTTCCAGAGGTTCGCACGGACAACACTTGTACAAATGTTGGTATTCTTACAGTTGTCTCACCATAGGAGAAGCTATTGAAACTATACGTGACCGTACTACAAAAAAGTTTTTACATTTACCCATCGATAGGGAATATCGATGGGTTTTTTTGTAGGACTTACGCACTTGGTGTACTTTGTCGTTAAAATCTCCGTTTTTCATTCACTATAGGTAGACTATGGCTCGTGAAAAGACTCGATTTTGCCTAAAATTACACTCACGTGCGTAAGTCCTATTAGTGCTTTTGTATTAAAAAAATCCTTCTCGGGATTTTTCTATTTTAGTGCTTCGAGGAGACTTGTGCCTTGCATCTCTTTTGGTTTGGGGATCTCTAGGATTTCTAGGATGGTTGGTGCTACATCTGAGAGGAGTCCTCTGATTTCTTTTTCTTGTAATGCGATTTCATCTTGCGTTTTTTTGCGGTGGTTTGAGGGATTTATATACCACAGTGGAATAGGGCTTGTGTTGTGCTTGGTGTCCATGGTGCCTGTTTGTGGGTTGAGCATGACCTCGATGTTTCCGTGATCTGCGGTGATGAGCGTGTGAAAGCCATTTGAGACTGCAAATTTAATGAGTTTGTTGAGGCATTCATCGAGGGTGGTCACTGCGGATTTAGCGGCTTGTTGATTTCCGGTGTGTGCGACCATGTCTGCATTTGCATAATTTACCATAGTGAAATCATAGTGTTTTGCTTGTACTGTTTGGATGAGTTTTTCGGTGATTTCATGTGCACTCATTTCTGGTTTTTCATCGAACTTGTCGACTGCTGGAGACGGTACCAACATATGTTCTTCGCCAGGGTAGGCTTCTTCTGCTCCGCAGTTGAAGAAGTATGTGACGTGCGCGTATTTTTCTGTTTCTGTGATGCGTAGTTGGGTTTTTTCGTGTGCACTCAGTACTTGGCCAAGGCAATTGTGGATTTCCTCCGGTGGAAAAGCGATGTTTACAGGGAGGTTTTTTTCATACTCCATCATTGTGGTGAAGTTGATATTGAGACGTTTTTCGCGTGGAAATTTTTCGAATCCTGGTAGGGTAAATGCCTTGGTGAGTTCCCGTGCACGATCATCGCGGAAGTTCATGAAAACGACACTATCGCCATCCTTCATAAGACCTATGGGCGTTGTGCCGTCTTCACTTACTAGCATTGGTTCGATGTATTCGTCTGTGACACCTGCGTCGTAAGAATTTTTGACGGCTGCGATCGGGTCTGTGGTGAGTGTGCCTTTGCCGTTCACGAGCATGTCGTAGGCTTTTTGAATGCGATCCCAATTGTTGTTTCGATCCATGGCCCAATTGCGTCCGATGAGTGATGCGATTTTGCCGACACCGGCCTTTTTTAATTCTGATTGGATTTGAGAGATGACGTGATCACCCGCTGCTTTGGCGTATGAATCTCTTCCATCGGTAAAGCAGTGCACAAATACGTTTTCGATTCCTTGTGTTTTTGCGAGTTGGATTAGCGCGTAGAGGTGGTCGCGACTTGCGTGCACTGCACCGTCACCAACGAGGCCCATGATGTGTAATGCTCCTCCATTTTGCTTTGCATCTGTTGCGAGTTTTACTAGTGCAGGATTTGTCGCAAAACTACCGTCTTGGATTGCTAGGGAGATTCGTGGAAGACTCTGGTACATGATGCGGCCTGCGCCCATGGTCATGTGTCCTACTTCACTGTTGCCTGGATCACCCCACGGAAGGCCGACAGAAATACCCGATGCTTGCAGTGCAATCATGGGGTAGTTATTGTTGAGAATGTCAAAAGTAGGATGGGGAACCTGATTTATAACATTTGACGGTAAGTCTGAGAGACCCCAGCCATCGAGGACAACGAGTATAACAGGTGATGACATAATAAAAAGTTTTCTTTTGTATTTGACTGTGTAGATTTATTGTAGCAACCAGTGGGGTTTGTGACAAATGGCTCTTCTTCTTTTTCTATCCCTTGACATGCTATCAGTACTCATCTTTTTTTTGACAAGGAGCATTCTTTGCGTTACGCTTAGTATACGTAAATGAATTGACCTCATTCTCTGCATACAGTTTTTTCTGAATGACGAAAACAAGACCTAAACGAAATTTTCCCCTTACTTATTATGCAAAGCACTTTTTCTTTTCATGATACTACCGTCTTTCATTATCTGGGACTCTAAGGTTTTCAGACGTTTTTTGGCTTTTGCTGTGTGGTTGTGGGATGTTACTATAATATGGATTTAACGATGATATTAGCGGCAATAGTTTCGCTATTTTTGGGTACTGGCGTGGGATATGCTCTGCGTCAGAAACTTGCAAAGAATAATGTTGATGCAGCAGAAGGTCAGGCGGAAAAGATTGTGATTGATGCTAAGACAAAATCACAGGAACTGCTTCTGGATGCGAAAACGAAGGCATCTGACGTAATGGTGCAATCAGAAAAGGACGCAAAGCAACAAAAGGAAGAGACGCGACAAGCGCAAGAGCGTGTTCTCAAACGTGAAGAGGCTATGGATAAGCGTTTTGATGAGGTGGAGAAAGCTCGTAAAGTGCTGGAAGAAAAGGCTGGTGAGGTGCGTACTGCACGAGAAGAAGTAGAAGCGCTACGAGAAGAAGAGGCAGGGCGATTAGAAAAGATTGCAGGACTTACGCACGATCAAGCTAAAAAAGCACTTTTGCAGCTTACGGAAGAGCAATCGCGAGAGACACTTGCGGAGCGCACAGCAAAGCTTCAAAAAAAAGAGCAAGAAGAATGGGAGAAAGAATCGCGCAATATCATGACACAGGTGATCCAGAAATATTCGCGTTCACATGCTGCTGAAGTGATGACTTCTACGTTGACGATTCCTAACGAAGAAGTCAAAGGGAAGATTATCGGTAAAGAGGGGCGTAATATTCGTTCACTCGAGAGAGCGACTGGTGTGGAGCTTATTGTTGATGAGACACCTGAGTCAGTCGTTATCAGTGCTTTTGATCCTGTGCGGCGGGAAATTGCGAAAATTGCTTTGGAGAAACTTATCGAAGACGGTCGGATTCATCCTGCAAAAATTGAAGAAGTTGTTGTCTGGGCTGAAAAAGAGATTGATAATCGTATTCGTGAAGCTGGCGAAGCTGCTGCGTATGAGGTTGGTATTGCTGGCCTTGATCCGAAGTTGCTGTATATTCTTGGACGTCTTCGCTATCGTACGAGTTTTAAGCAGAATGTTCTTTTACATTCTCTCGAGGTTTCGTATCTTTCTGGTGCTATTGCTGCAGAGGTTGGTGGTGATGTGAAGCATGCGAAGATGGCTGGGCTTTTTCACGATATCGGCAAGGCAGTAGATCATGAGGTGCAAGGTACGCATGTAGAGATCGGTATTAAGATTCTTGAGAAGTTTGGTATCGATGAGCGTGTGATACTTGGTATGCGTTCGCATCATGATGAGTATCCATACGCGACACCAGAAGCGTATATTGTTACCGCTGCTGATGCGCTTTCCGCAGCGCGTCCTGGTGCGCGTAAAGACACGGTAGAGAACTATATTAAGCGATTGGAGGAACTGGAGACGTTGATTAATGGGTTTGAAGCTGTAGAGAAGTCGTATGCGATTCAGGCAGGTCGTGAGGTGCGGATATTTGTCAATCCGGAAAAGACAGATGACTATGGTGCTCAGAAACTTGCGCGCGCAGTAGCGAAGAAGGTGGAAGAAGAGCTTAAATATCCAGGTGAGATCAAGATTAATGTGCTTCGCGAGACGCGATCAATAGAGTATGCGCGGTAGTAGGGATTTCTTCTTGATTTTGAGAAAACTCCACATTTTGTGGAGTTTTTTATACCAATAGAACTTACGCGTTTAGCGTACTTTGTCGTTAAAATCTGTGTTTTTCACTTACCATTTGTAGACACCTCTTCTATTTTGAGGTATGTTTGTATTGTTTGCATAGCATTTGGAGTGTACTGTGAAAGAAATTTCTGAAGATGATATTCGAAACTTGCGCATATTTGGATGTTGCGTTTTACCTTCTTTTTTAACAGAAAATGCGCGTGTGGAGTTATTGGATGCAGTGCAGGGACTAGGCTATCGAATGGCTGAACGACGACCGCCTACACATAGAGTCGATCAAGAATATGCGTTTTGTGATCAGTTGGATCATGTTCCATGTATTGATCTTTTTGCGAGGCAGTTTCAAGATTGGTTATATGGGGGACTTTCTCAATTTCTACCAACAGAATTTGAATTTAACCGAGTTATTGTACAAAAGTACTTGCCGATGCATTCAGGTATCGAAAAACATGTTGATGGTCCACGATCTCGATTTATAGTAGCCAATGTTTGTTTGTCTGGGAGTGCTCATTTTGTGGTCTGGTCATCTGCAGATGAGCCAGTGGAGCTTGATATCGCTCCGGGTAGTATTGTTCTTATGGTTGCAAATGGTTTTGAAAACTGGAAGAATACACCATATCATTCTGTTTTTGATATCAAGACAGAACGTTATATCATTGGCTTTCGTTGTCAATAGTACTTTAATTTGCAATTTTTTTTCTAGCTATCAAAGGTGATAAGCTACGGATTCAAATGTAATCTTTTCGTCTCACACTGATATTTCGTGATGTTGGTTTTCATGTGACCAATCGGTTGTTTGCAGATCGTGCGGTCGAGAGGTGAGGTTTTGGTAATACATGTATTTTGGCGTGGGACGATGTTCCACGCTTTTTTAATGGCTAAAAATTGTTCGTGCGTTTTGTATTAATGCGTTTAATATGAATTTGAGTAGGTGGCACTACCATGCGATGGGATTTTGCTTGAGGAGTACATTGCATTTGCTGAAGTGCTTGGAGCCGAAAAAACCTGCGTGTGCGCTTAGTGGTGAGGGATGCGGTGCTTCTAGGATGTAGTGACGGTTTGTGTCAATCAGTATTTTCTTTTTTCGTGCGAAATTTCCCCACAGTAGAAATACAACACCTTCTCTTTCGTCGCTTAGCTTCTTGATTACGGCATCTGTGAGTTTTTGCCATCCTTTTTCGCTGTGGGACCCTGCTTTGGCTTTTTCTACGGTCAACGAGGCGTTGAGTAGTAGTACGCCTTGCTCAGCCCAGAATGTAAGATCACCTTTTTCTTTTGTTTGTGCGAGTGCTTTGTGGCCGAGATCACTTTCAATCTCTTTAAAAATATTTTTTAGACTTGGCGGGTTGGGAATGTCTTTGCTAACGGAGAAGCTGAGTCCCATTGCTTGCCCTGGTCCGTGGTACGGATCTTGTCCGAGGATGACGACTCGCACCTTACTGAATGGTGTAAGTTCAAAAGCTCGAAAAATGTTTTTGGGTGGTGGGTAAACTGGTATGCCCTTGGTATATTGTTCGCGTACAAAGTCTGCTAACTCTTTAAACCACTGCGACTTAAACTCGTTTTTTAGCGCTTTTTCCCAGCTTTTTTCGATTTTTACGTTCATATTTTGTGCTCACTTTTCACCTTTTAGTTGGTGTGTGTTGATTTTTTGACAATGGTGCTGTTTCTTATGTATGTACTATGCTTTGCGGTTATTATTTGGACTTACGTACTCTGTGTACTTTGTCGTAAAAATCTATTTTTTTCCCTTACTATAGGTAGACTAAGGTTCGTGAAAAGCCTTGATTTTGTCTAAAATTACACTCACGTGTGTAAGTCCTCATTATATTATATTTTTTTTGTATATCATACATTTTCATATGCTTTATGTTGCTATTCTCTCGCTTGGAACTTATCGACTCTTTTTTCTTTATACTACGTCTTGCCGTGAATACCCCTCAAATTTTTTGTGGTATAGGGCTATGAGGTGTGGATAAGTATAATTTGCGGTAAAATCGCTTACGCATGTACAATAAGGGGCGTTCACGTTAATTGTTAAGAAGTACTTCTGGATACGGAGCTATTTATCACTCAGCATTTTTTGTATCATATTAATCTATGATTTTCAAAATTTTTTTTGTGTGATGTACATAGTGTGGATGTATGGAAGTCTTCATCATCATAACTAGAAAGGAAGGTGAAAAAATACTATGGAAAAAGTATCAAAAGCTGCTCTCGTCGATATGCTTGCGCAAAAACTTGATATGTCTAAGCGCGATGTAGAAGCTGTTGTAGATGGAATGATCGATGAGATCACCAGCCAATTGCAATCCGGTAATGAAGTAACCTTTACAGGCTTTGGTTCGTTTAAGACTTCTGATCGTGCGGCACGACAGGGTGTTAATCCGAAGACTGGTGAAAAAATTAAAATTGCTGCAACTACGGTACCGAAATTTAAAGCTGGAAAAGCACTTAAAGACGCCGTGAAAAAGTAAATTCTTTTTTTCTTCTCGCATGGGTTCGGGTGAACTTTGCTATTAAGAGAAATGGAAGGCAAAAAACCCACGTACGTGGGTTTTTTGCTTTTTATGGATCATAGAGTATATTTGTCATATTCAGATGTGTTATACCTAGGACTTACGCACTTGGTGTACTTTGTCGTTAAAATCTACGTTTTTTACTCACCATCGGTAAACTATGGTTCGTGCAAAGCCTTGATTTTGTCTAAAATTACACCCAAGTACGTAAGTCCTAATACCATCTCCAAATAACCACTACTTACCCAAGCACACACTCTCACAGAAACAACACCTCCCACAACTAGTTTATGGATCCTCTCTACACTGCGCAGTTTTGTAAGGTGTTTCGTACATGAGAGAGTGCACCTAATAGATATTGCTTCATTGGAGATGGTATTATTTTCACCGCAACTAAACCTTAGAGCCTGTCTAGGATCTTTTCTTTCGCTAAAATTTCCCCATTTTTAGTTGCAAAATGCATTGATCTCGTCATGGTATCTCGATACCATTTCCTCGATCACTTCATTTTTCACTATAAAAATGGAAAAATTCGCCTGCAAAA
>CALIRC010000105.1 GCA_938044295.1 Minisyncoccota bacterium | reverse complement strand
GCTATTGATGGTGTAGCAAACAAGGTAGACGGTCAGTAAAGTCAAGTCAACCTACACAAAAGTAAAAACAGATTCTCAGAATCTGTTTTTCTTTTTTTACGCATGCATTGCATATAGCAGACAAGTCCAAATCGATCTAATACCATCTCCAAATAACCAGCCTACATTAAGTGTGCTCTCTCGTGAGCGAGACATCTGCCACAGATGCGCAGTGTGTCTAGACCCATAAGTAGCTGTGGCAGGTGTCGCAGCCGCGAGAGTGTGCACTTGGGTGTTGGGTAGTTATTTGGAGATGGTATAAGTAAGGTGATATGTGCAAAGAAGCAATCATATAAAAATGCGAAATGAGGATAGGTCTATGCACATTTGCTGTCATACAAGTTGAATAGCAAAAAAGCGCGCAGTCGATAACCACACGCTTTAAAATTACTCCGAACAAGAAATTTTATCTACTGTAAAAAAGAGCTATGACCGGTATCGCAGACCTGACCGTTATGTCGACTTAATATTGGTAAGAATAGTTTCTAATTCTCCAGCTGTTAACTGATCTTTAATAGCCCTTTTATATAATCGTGCAGAAGTTTCCCATCCACCATCTTTGTGTATCTCCTCCATTTCAGTACAGGTGCGTACTAAGGTACAAAGTAGCTGGTGCCCCTCAGTTGTCGATGTCATAATCTTTTCAGGATGTTCTGTGATCCAGCGTCGAAGCTCACTTAGTGAAGCTCTCAATTCCGATTGGATACGCTCATAAACAGCGTGTTTTTTTTTGAAATAAGCGATGAGAAAATAAAAAAGTGTTACAGTGATCGCCACAGTTGCAACGAGGTGTACTGGATGTATATTCATTCCAATACCAAGCGCAATTGCCACAACCTGTGGTACAGTACTCAGAAATAGAAAAAGAATCCTATAACCTGTCATGCTACTTCTCCAACGAGGAATTTAACGCATTGTATGTGTGCACAAGGACATTGTCAAGATGTCACGTAGTGCCTATAAACTAATCTCACAGCAAAAATATCGTAATGTATAAGTATTAGGGCTTACGCACGTGAATGCAAAACGTAGATTTGAAGGACAAAGTACACCGAGTGCGTAGGTCCTAAGTATATAAATCCTGTGAACAATTGTCACACAATAAATCTAGCCCATCAATATCAGACCCTACATGCTTGCTCGGGGTAGTCTCTACCGCATTGCTTCCACAGGATTAGTCTTGGCCGCTTGCCTTGCAGGGTATACGCCAAAGATGATACCAGCGGCAGCGCTAAAACCTGCAGAGAGAATAACAGCCCGCAGAGGAATACGAAAAGCATCGACAAAACCCTGTGCAACTGCTTGATTACCTGCAAACCACAGGAGAAGTGTACTCAGTGCAATACCAATCACAGCAGCAAAAAGTGCAATCACCACAGACTCAGCAATAAATTGGAGCTGGATATCACCGCGGTGAGCACCCAGTGCCTTACGAAGACCGATCTCACCACGCCGCTCTTCGACACTCATAAGCATCATATTCATGATACCGACACCGCCGACAATAATCGATACAGAAGCCAGAGCAATTAACAAAAGCGATACTGTGCCGACAATATTGCCAAGAAGGTCTTGCGCCTGCGCAGTCGAAGTAACCTGGAAATCATCTTTAGTCGGGCCAGTACTATCGTGTCGCACACGCAGCACAGAAGTCACATCGCCCACAGCACGATCAACATCACCACTAGTCACAGCTTTCACCGTAATATATTGAATATGATCAACGCTAAGAATTTCTTCAGTCAGTGCAGTATAAGGAATGTAGGATATATCATCGTAGTTAAAACCAAAGAGCGAACCGCGTTCCTCGAGTACACCAATGACGCGGTATGTCGTTCCCTTGATGCGCACACGCTCTCCGACAGCGCTTCGCAAGCCAAAAAGATCCTCTTTGACATTTGCACCGAGGATGACGACATGTGATTTACTCTCCGCTTCCGCAGAACGCATAAAGCGACCATTTGCAAGTGTGATACCACTGTCAACAAATGGTGCATTATGATCAGATCCAAGGAGAAGTGCCTGCTTACTCTCGCCATCATAGACCATACGTGCCTGACCGATCGAACCCACAGTTGATACTTTGACCGTGGGAAGCTTTTCTAGTGCACGTGCATCCTGCGCAGTGAGTGTGTCGATCTGGGTACGTCCGACAGCATGACCAGCGTTGATACCCAGATCATCAGAGGGTACCTTAACTTCGATCTGGATGCTATCTGTACCAAATGCACTCAGTTGACTCTGGATATAAAGGTCTACATTATCTCCCAATACAATAACGATCATAATCGCCATGACACTCACCACAATACCTAAAATGGAAAGAAGTGTTCGTCCAAAGTCATCCATAAGTGACTTAGCAGCAATCAAAAATATTTTGAAATAGTAAAACATGGAATCTATAACTAGTAATCAGTAACTAGTAACTAGGGTATGACCTAGTATCTAGTATGCTAATCCATAATTACTCATAGCGAAGAGCCTCCATAGGACTCACACGCATCGCCTTATAAGCAGGATAAAGTCCAAAAACAATCCCAATCACACCTGCAATCCCAAACGCCATCACAAAAATTTCCGCATCTTGCGTGACGCGCCACGCAACACCTCTACTATTAGCAACAATACCGACAAGCTCTGCCACACCCCAGCCAATAAGACTTCCGAGCGCGCCGCCCATCACACTGATTGTGACAGACTCTACAAGAAATTGAAGTGCGATGTCTCTACCGCGTGCACCCAGAGCTATACGCAAACCAATCTCACGCACACGCTTCTTAAGTGTGATAAGCATCATATTCATGATACCAATACCACCCACAACAAGTGCAATGCTTGCAACGGTGACGAGGAAATACTTCATGACATTAGTAATACTTGAGAGAATATTGATCGCACTTGCAAGGTCTCTGACAGAAAAATCTCCTTCTTCTGATTGTGGAATTTTATGACGTGATTTGAGAAGTACGCGGATATCTTCTTTTGTTTTTTCGATATTTTTCTCATCGTCTACGCGGATACGCGCAAAACTCAGATAGTTGATACCCATGATCGTTGACTGTGCAGTATGGAGTGGCACATACACAGTTTCATCAAAGTCACCCGCAAAACTCGAGCCACGTTCTTTGAGTGTGCCAATCACACGGTAATTTGCCTTACCAATGCGAATCATTTTACCCTCAGGCGTCTCGTTGCCAAAGAGTTCGCCAGCAGCTCGAGAGCCAATCACTGCAACGCGTCTCAGTGCGGTATTTTCAGCTTCAGTGAAGAAGCGTCCAGTCGCGAGGTTCATGTTTTCCACATTGATTCCATCAGGAGAAATACCCTGAATTTCATAAGAGGCGTTTTCTTTGCGATAGCGTACAAGTTTTGTTGTACTCGTATAGCCTGCAGCATACAAGACATGTGGAAAATTATTTTTATCGCGGATTTGATCGATATCATCACTCGTGAGCGTCGTCGAAACCACACCAAAGGCAATGGCAGGTGGGCCATTGTCAGCACTTGCCCCAGGCAGAATTGCAATCAGATTAGAGCCAATCAAGCGAACTTGATCTAAAAGAACATTTTGCGCGCTATTGCCAACACTCATAACAACGACAACAGAAGCAATACCAATAATAATACCAAGCACCGTAAGAAACGTGCGTAGCTTAGCAGCTGCAAAATTTTGCCAAGTCATCTTTAGTGCGAGAAGTAGAATATACATGTGCAGTAAGTACGTTCCCAATCAAATTTCTCGCAGAAATAAGCTAGAGTACAAATCATCTCTGATGAGATCAATAGCGAGCTTCAAAACGAGGTTTAATAAATGTGGAAACAGCACAAAAAGAAATTAACAAACGGTACAGGACACGCAATTTTTTTACACAGTCATTACTATAGAATCAAAAAAAATTTACTTAAGCTCTTCCATTTCAGTAGCAAACAAACGATCTTCAACCTTTTCGTCGCGCTCCAAAACGCCATCCCGCAATCTAAGGATGCGCGACGCATGGCGCGCAGTCGAGTGTTCATGGGTAACCATAATAATAGTGTGACCGTCTGCGCTTAATTTCTGAAGAATTTTCATAACCTGGAGTCCAGCTTTTGAGTCAAGATTTCCAGTCGGCTCATCTGCGAAAATAATCTTGGGATTGTTCACAAGTGCGCGAGCAATAGCAACACGTTGCTTCTCACCACCACTCAAGTACTGCGCCTTGTACTCTGCACGGTGGGTGAGACCGACACTCTCCAGTGCATGAGCAATGCGTTTTTTGTGTTCTTTTGAACGAGAGAAACCTTTGGTATAAAAATCGTACAAAAGTGGCAATTCTACATTATCATGAACGGTGAGCTTGGAGAGAAGATTGAATGCTTGAAAAATAAAGCCAATCTCTTGATTACGAAGTCGTGCCAAAATTTTCCTATCAAAAGCCAATGCGTCTTTTCCATCAAATCGGTAGCTACCACCAGTTGGTTCTTCAAGAAAAGACAATAGATGCATAAATGTCGATTTACCGCTGCCACTAGGACCCATAATCGACACAAATTCACCACGACGAATGACACACGATGCATCACGTAGTGCATGAGTCTCTACACCACCAGTATAAAAAGTCTTCTGTAAATTTTTACAATCAATAAGGATATCTTTTTCATGTGTAGAATTTACCATAGAGCAGTCACTAGTCGCTAAAATCTAATCTCAAAATATACTACTTCTCATCCTCCTCCACAACGTTATAGATTTTTGTGCCCTTGGTAACACCAGAGAGAATTTCGACAAGTCCTTCATCACCTTCTACACCTGTCGCAATAACGGTTTTTTTGTATTGCACTATACCTTTGGCATCTACACCATCCTCGGTCCAGACGAAGAGACCATTATCATCACGACCGACAAATCGCAGTGGTAGGGCAGTAACATTTGCAGCCTCCTGTGTAATGATATCAACATCACCACTCATGCCACTGCGGATGCGATCATCAAGATTATCGATCGCAAACGTTGTTTTGAAATAAATGACATCTTGGATAGAGGAGGCTTCTGGATCAATATGCGTAATGTGCGCAGAAAATGTCTCTTCTGGAAGGGCGTCAAAGGTCATTTCAGCTTTTTGTCCAAGTCGCATTTCGACAATATCAGACTCAGAGATAAATGCTTCTACCTCAAGTGAAGCTGGATCGATGATACGGATGATTGTTCCCGCAGTCACACCTGCAACAGGCGATGTCGTACCAGTGACAACCTCACCCTCACGTGCATTCATCGTCGTCACAAGTCCACTGATCGGAGAGGTAAGTACGCCTTTTTGATTTAAAATATAAAGCTCTTGAAGTCGCTGTCGTGCTTGTTCGGAGGCTTTCTTAAGGCTCAATCTATTGCGTCGCGGGAGGTTGCTAGAATCTTCACGACCTTGTTGTTCGGCAAGTACTGCGCGCTCCACATCGAGCTTTGCAATCTCTATCTGTTTCCACAGCGCAGCGCGATCGAGTGTAACAAGTGTGTCTCCCTCCTCAACAATATCCCCAACTTCTGCATGAACTTGCATAACTTCAGTAAGTGTTTCTGCGCCGATATTTGCATAGATCTGTGGCGTAAGTGTGGCATTGATACTCACAGATGACTGAACATCAGAAGTATTAACAACATACGACTCAGGAGGGTCTACATCCTTAGGACCAAAAAATTTCCAGAGCAAAAAACCGCCAACAACTAAAATGATCGCCCAAAAAAGTAACCTTTTAATCCATTTCTTCATACAAAAGCATTAACAATACATCTAGTATACAGGACCAAATCCATGTAGTCAATTGACTATATAATACTAATATTGTATAACAAAAATATTCGAATTGAGGAGAGTATTCAGTGAAAATTTTTTGCAGTACTTTTGAAATAATAAAAATGTCACATTCCTAATCGTAGTAAAATCATCATAGATTGGATTAAGGACTGTGCGTAAGATTGTTGAGAGTAAGATTCGACTGCGCGAGGACTGTCTCATGACAGTCCTCTTTTTCTTTTTGAGGCATGCGTTCCCAGCGGTACGCAGCCGCAGCACCGATCATTGCGCCATTGTCGAGGCAGTATGCAAACGCTGGCACATGAAATGAAGCGTGCGGACAGTCGTGGGCGAGGAAAGAGGCAAGTGTGCTGCGAAGCTTCTTGTTTGCACTCACACCACCAGCAAGTAAGACAGACTGCACACCATATTCCTGTGCAGCTTTCAGTGTCTTGGTGACAAGTACATCTACAGCAGCTTCCTGAAAGGCAAAACACATTTTCTCCACAAAAGCTTTTGGCAGTTCTACACTTTCATAGTCTGTCTTCGCAATGCTCTTAGCTACAAGTCCGTTTACAAGAAGCTTTTCTTTTTGATAATCCCGCACAGCATAAAGCACAGCAGTTTTCAATCCAGAAAAAGAAAATTGGTAGTCACCGCTGTGCAGCATGGGTCGTGTGAGAAGTTTGGTGGTCTCGAAATCGTCCGGATAGGCATCTGCATACGCTTGTGCACGTCGATCGATCTCAGGTCCACCAGGGTAAGGGAGACCGAGCAAACGAGCAGCCTTGTCATAGGCTTCACCTACCGCATCATCCTGTGTCTGACCGATGATCTCATAGCTGAGGTGATCGTGCATAAGCATGAGCTGTGTATGACCACCACTGACGACAAGTGCCAGCGCAGGAAACTGTGGTTTCGCAGGGGCAATCCAGTTGGCATAGATATGACCTTCGATATGGTGGATTGGTATGATGGGTTTTTGCCATGCAAATGCAAGCGCATTAGCAGCACTCACACCTACTACAAGGCACGGCATCAGCCCAGGACCAGAAGTAACGGCAATCAGGTCCGTTTCTTCTGGTGAAATAGCAGCCTCGTGGAGGAGTGGCATAATGTTCTCAGCATGAAATTTCCCAGCAAGATTTGGCACGATCCCTCCATATGTACGGTGCATATCAATCTGTGATGCAATAAAGTTTTTATGCACGATTAAGTTGTCATTTACATACTCTACATGTGCGACGCTTGTTTCATCAGCGCTGGACTCTATCGCTAGTATTTTCATAAAAAAAGTGTATGATGCGAATATACGCGAGAATCAATCTGAATCTCACAGATAAATCCTCAGGGAGGGGATAGTAAAAAAAAGTTCTGATAGTGCTATTATTAAACCATGTCAAAAAACGCTGTCAACAAATCAGATGAGGAAATCGCAGCATCAGTACTAAAAGGACATGATGCTGATTTTGACATACTCACAGATCGCTACCGTAAAAAACTGACACACTACGTCATGCGCTACGCAGAAAACACTGACGAAGCAAATGACATGGTACAAGAAACCCTCATTAAAGCACATAAAAATATTCAAAAATTTGACCCCACGCGGAAGTTTTCTCCATGGATCTACCGAATAGCGCACAACGAGGCACTAACGCTCATCTCCAAGCGTACAAAAAAAAAGACGATCTCCATAGAAGAAGAATTATCTCTAAATGACGAAAAAGCCCTCATCGACGCAGAGCTCTCGTCACTAGATAAATGGTTTCAACAAGAGCTAAAAGTACAGATGCATGCAGCGATTAGCGAACTACCAGATAATTACGCACAAGTGATCCATCTGCGGTACATCGAAGACCTCTCCTACAAAGAAATAAGTGATGTTATCGGTAAGCCAGTAAATACAGTCGGCACTCTCGTCAGAAGAGCAAAGAAAAAGCTTTTAGAAATCGTCTTAAAAAATGAAAACTTTACAGAAAAAAACGCGACCAATTGATCGCGTTTTATTTGTGCATTTGTAAAATTACAGATGAATTTTTTGCAAATGTACTGGTAAACCTCGTGTCACCATACTCGTAACATCAGCAGGTGGCGTGGGGTATAGTTGCTTATAGCGCTTTTCTTCATCGGTAAATCGTGTAAAAAAAACATGAATACTATGCGCATCCTCGGCATGGACAATGCGTTGCAGTATTTGCAGATTTTCCACATTTGGTCCGCCGATTGTCACACCGCGAAGACCAGATAGATCTCCATGATCAAATCGCATGATTTTATCGTTGATTGTGATACCCATTGCTTCGAGCATATCACAAACATGGTGATCGTCCTGTGCTGTCGCCATAGCGACAACGAAGTCCTCTACGGTTTCAGGTTGATTGAGGTGGAGTTTTTTAAACTGCTCCAAAAGAGTCGAACTAAGAACCATAACAATATCTCCCTAGATATTAAAAACTATAAAAGTGCACACGTTCCTTACGGTGAAAGTACCCCAAGCATAGAGTGAATCATCTAAACAGTCAAGATAAAAATCCTAATATGAAGATAAAAGTAACAGAAAGATAAAGTAGAAATAACATGAAAAAACCGATGCACATGGTGTGCATCGGTACAGTAGTAATAACACTAGAGCAAGCTGCATCAGCTTGCCACCGCAATACTGTTGAGTGTAGGTCGGTTCTCATCTTGCAGCGGTCGAAAGACTTCATGTTCATAGCCAGTATAAACTTCCACATCAGAGATGCCGCGTTGCTCAATATATGAGCGCAGCACAAGTCCAGCATCTCCAGAAAAAAGGATACCCGCTTTTCTCAATTGATTGCCTGGCTCACAATCTACAGTACGCCATGTGATTCTAATTGACATGTCATATCCCTCGAAAGAAATACCACGTTTCAGTTTATTTATGATAGATACTAAGGGATTGTCGTCATCGGGGTAACCTTTGTCTACACAATGTGAATAAACAAAAAGATGATCTGGGACAGTAGTTGTGTGCATTATTTTCTCCAAGTATGTTCAAGAACAGATAAATTAATTAAAGCATTTTTCTATAAAATTGTCAATATTTCGGAACAAGGGCGAAAAGCAAAAAAACTGAAAAAATGAAAGATATGCATATCTGGGTTGGTGTAATAATCGCTATATTGCCACGAGTACAAATGCAATACTGCGGACGCTATAGAAAAATTACCTATAAGGTATCTGGTTATAACTGTATCGAGAGGAGGGAGGTTATCGGGATCGCAGTTTTTCCAAAAATAGTATTGCATTTTTGCAGAAAAAATGTATAATTGAACACATTGTCAAATATAGGGTTGATGCATCTATTTGTATTAATCTACAATCTCTGGTCTAAATACAGCCAATCCTCACCAGAGACTGGCAAGTATCACATAAGTGGCTCGATACGTCGTGCACAGCAACCGTAAAGCACTAAGAAAAAGTTGTGCAAGCGTTTAGAAGATAACACGAACCGTTCCTGCCAGAGGCGGACACGCGTCTAGTGGTTAGGACGCCAGGTTTTTCAGCCAGAGGCTGATCACCCTCTGGGTGACATCCTTTCTATAACATAGCAGAGATGTTCTACGTTTACGTAATTTGAAGTACAAAGAAGAAATACAACTACATTGGTAGTACGTCGAATTTACGTAAGCGTTTAGAACAGCACAATGCAGGCAAAACGAAATCTATAAAGCATCTGACACCATTTGAGTTGGTGTACTATGAAGCTTATAATGACAAGACTATTGCCAGAAAGAGGGAATTTTCACTGAAGAAAAATGCAGCAGTGAAATCAGATTTGTGCAAGCGCTTAGAGTTATAGCATGGCCCGTTCGTCTAGTGGTTAGGACGCCAGGTTTTCATCCTGG
>CALIRC010000104.1 GCA_938044295.1 Minisyncoccota bacterium | reverse complement strand
GATACAAAAGAGTTGCCAAAGGAGGAGAAATAGATATTTCTGTTTTTACATGGAAGGCGTGACTATATTATCGCGCCTTCTTGTAAGAGTAGCTATGAAACTTTAGTCTACATGTTAGTATGGGCTTTATACGTACTATCTGTATTTTAGGAATATTTATTTAAATTATGATTATCACGATCGCTGGAGATCCTGGTTCTGGAAAAAGCACCATGGGAAAGAAGCTTGCTGAAAGTTTGGGTTATGACCGATATTATATGGGTCAGATTTTTCGCGATATGGCAAAAAAACGTGGAATGACGGTTACTGAGTATAGTGTTTTTGGTAAAACACATCCAGAAGTAGATCGTGAAATTGATACGTATCAAAGGAATTTAGGCTCTACGAAAGATGATTTCGTTATTGATGGCAGGACGAGTTGGTTTCTTATTCCACAATCACTGAAGCTCTATATCGCTGTGGATTCACTGGAAGGCGCTCGGAGGATTCATAAAGAACTGCAAGGAGATAATGCCCGCAACGAAGGAAGTAATACTGCAACCATTGATGATATCGTAGTATTAAATGCTCAGAGGTTGAAAAGTGATGACTTGCGCTATAAAGCGCTTTACAATAAAAGTTGTTTTGAACATGCTAACTTTGATTTTGTCTTAGATACAACGACACTGACAATTAATGAGGCATTTGATACTCTTTTAGAGTATGTACAGGATTTAGGGACTTCGTAAGATACTTTTTTGTCCGCAGAACTACTATTTAGGACTTAGGCATTTGAGTGTAATTTTAGGCAAATTGAGACTTTTCATGAGCCATGGTCTACCTATTGGTGCATAAAAAATGTAGATTTTAGCGTCAACGGACGCTAAGTGCGTAAGTCCGATATTAGGAAATATGAAAAATCTCACGAAGCATGTACAGAATATTAATGATCGCTATTCTCTTTGGTCTCGTGGTGCGACTCTAATTTTGGGTGTGAGTGGTGGACGTGATAGCATGTGTTTGCTTGATGTGATGACACGTATTGCACAGAAAGAGCACCTCACACTTGCTGTCGCTCATGTGAACTATGGCTTGCGCGGACAAGATGCACACGCTGATCAGGTTCTTGTCGAAGATACTGCTAAAAAATATGGCATCCCTTGTGAAGTGCGCGTATTTGACGTAGCTTCTGCCGGTTCTGCAGAGAACGCGTGGCGCATGCGTAGACGAGATCACTTTCGTAGTGTCGCTGAGAAATATAGTGCCACACAAATACTCTTGGGACATACGATGGATGATCAGGCTGAAACACTACTACTTCACCTCTTGCGTGGAGCTGGTTTGGATGGGCTCCGTGGGATGCGCATAAAGAGCTCGTTTGAATCTCTGCACATTGGCCGACCTTTTCTCGATGTAGAACGCTCTAATATTACTGCGCACTGCAAAAAGTATAACCTCCTATATCATGATGATTGTACAAATGATGATGATCGTTTTACTCGCAATTCTGTACGTCACCGCCTTATTCCTTACCTTAAACGTAATTACAACCCAAATCTTACACAGACTCTTGCACGTAGCGCGGACATAATAGCTGATGATCTTGATGCAATCCCACCGATCACCCCATTTTGGACAGTGTCTGGCAACCCGCCGCAAGAGATCACCTTTTTACGGGATGATTTTGTTGCTTTGTCACTCGGTGAGCGCAACCGTGTGCTGCGCCTCCTCTTTTGTCTTCTCACAGACACTACATCTGATCTTTCTTTTGGATTCATACAGGAAGCTGCTCATGCGCTTTCTCGCAATAAAAATAAGGCGCAGCACATCACATCAAAACGCTTGATAATACAAGCGAAAGGTGCTAAAGTGAAGATCATGTTGCAGGCCTAATTAGCTTTTATTCTCGTAAGAATATGATATCTTAGCGATTATAAGGTATTTATTCTCCTGTATCATTTCTGACGTGGTTCCCTGCTATCAAATACTTAATTAAATCCAACGTAATGGACAAGTTACTCAAAAATATTTCACTGATCATTCTTTTGGTGATCATCTTGCTTAGCATTATCTTGCTCTCTGCCAGCACAAAGAAAACAGAGGAAAATCCTTCCATGACTGAACTTGCACAGCAGATCACTGATGATCGTGTGCAAAAACTTAGCGTTGATGGTAACAAAGTAGAGATTACTTATATACTTGAAGATGGAAAAGCTGAAGGTGAAGAAGAGGTGAAAATGACAACCAAGGAGCGAGACGCAAGTTTAACAGAGACACTTGCAAACCTCGGTGTACCAGATGACAAGATGCGTGCGCTCAAGATTGATATCGTCGAACCATCTCCTGGTAAAGTTGCTGCATCTACAATTCTCCCAATTGTTTTACCTGTTCTATTGATTGGTGGATTGATCTGGTTTATGATGCGCCAAGCAATGCGTGGAAATAATCAAGCGCTTTCGTTTGGGACGAGTAAAGCTCGCATGATTGACCCTAAGGATAGCAAAAAGAAAACACTTTTCACCGATGTTGCTGGAAACAAGGAAGCCAAAGAAGAATTGTCTGAAATTGTGGACTTCCTAAAAGCGCCGAAGAAATTCTTGGAACTAGGGGCAAAAATTCCCAAAGGTGTACTTCTCCTTGGACGGCCTGGTACTGGAAAAACACTACTAGCAAAAGCTGTAGCTGGTGAAGCAGAGGTACCATTTTTTACGATTAGTGGTAGTGAGTTTGTAGAGATGTTTGTTGGTGTTGGTGCATCTCGTGTGCGTGATTTGTTTAAACAAGCAAAGAAAAATGCACCGTCTATTGTTTTTATCGATGAAGTTGATGCTGTAGGTCGACAACGTGGTGCAGGGTTAGGCGGTGGTAATGATGAACGCGAACAAACGTTAAATCAGATCCTTGTGGAAATGGATGGTTTTGAGAGTGATACAAATGTGATCGTCATTGCTGCGACGAACCGTCCTGACGTTTTAGATCCTGCACTTTTGCGTCCTGGCCGTTTTGATCGTCGTGTAACAGTTGACTTACCTGATCTCAGTGACCGTATTGCAATCCTCAAAATCCATGCGAAAAATAAGCCGCTTGCAAAGGATGTAAAAATTGATCGTCTCGCACAGCGTACCCCTGGGTTTGCTGGTGCAGACCTTGCAAATCTTATGAACGAGGGAGCTCTCCTTGCTGGAAGACGAGATAGCAAGTCTATTTCTATGACAGACTTGGTGGATGCAATCGAGAAAGTGATGCTTGGTCCAGCGCGCAAAAATAAGCGCATGGACGATCGAGAGACAAAGATTACAGCTTATCACGAAGGTGGTCATGCGCTCGTAGGAGCAAGTCTTAAGAATGCAGATCCTATCCATAAAGTGTCTATTATCTCTCGTGGTAGTGCGGGTGGCTATACCCTATCTGTTCCTGAGAAAGATCAGCATTATCATGGACAATCGTATTTCATCGATCAACTCGCCATGCTTATGGGTGGATTTGTAGCGGAAAAATTAATTTTTGGTGAGACGTCAACTGGTCCGTCGAGCGACCTCGAGCGAGCGACCAGTATGGCCCGACAGTATATCACTCGTTATGGCATGAGTGAGATGGGAGCTCGTACTTTTGGCAAGCGTGAAGAGCATACATTTCTCGGTCGAGAAGTCTCTGAAACGAAAGATTTTTCAGAAAAAACAGCCGAAGAAATAGATCGTGTGGTGAGTAAGCTTGTCGAAGAAGCAAAACAAACAGCAACTGAGATTTTGACACAGAAAAGAGATGTGCTTGAGCGCATCGCACAAACACTCCTCAAACAGGAAACAATTGAAAAAGATGAGTTTGAGGCTATCATCGCTGGTAAGGAATATGTACCTGAGAAAAATAATGAGGAAGATAAGAAAAATGATCTAGATAAAGATAGAAAAGTTGTCGTAGAGGATAAGAAAGTGGAAGATTCTGATCATGCGGAAAATAAGGAGAAAGATGCATAGATAAAAATTTTGAAGAAACTGAAGATCGTTTTTTTTGAATCTAAGAATCGCAGGAGACTGCGATTTTTAGTATATAAAAAAGGTTGTAATGTGATTACAACCTTTCTAGTTCTACGGCATGTTTCTAAAGTAGAATGTACGCCCGTTCATACTAGTACTTAGCATGCACTTTTTTGATTTGTAAAGCTGGGCATTTTTTTTGTGAACAAGATATTCAATGGCTATTGGCACGATGGAGTTTTTTGTTCCAACAACAGCCGTTGGGGTAAATCCATCTGGTGAAGCGCGCAGTAGGTGGTAAATTCTTTCCCTGTACCCTATCGCGTGCACTTTGAAGATGTTTTTTCCGGAGAATCTTTTTCTCATATTCCCCCTGGTAGGTGAGAAGTTTTTCACGTCTTCGTACTCTAGTGCCCAGAGTATACTAAATCCATTTTTTATAGCTCCATCATATTGGTAGAGATAGACGGATCCGATCCTGATGAATGCTCGATTCCCCTGATTTACGTCTACGGTAACTGTACACTCTCCTGGATGGACTAATGGCACAAATTCACCATTATGATCCGCATTTCCTGTTAGTAGGCCACCAGTTTTTGCCCCAAGGCTTTCAATATTTGCGCATCCCAGGTTACATACTGCAACAAGTGCGAGTAATACTATGTTAATATTCTTAAATTTCATTATCTCCCCCCATCGGAAGTTTTATTTCACTGTATTAATTATATCATTTTTTTATTATTTTGTCAATTTTGCCAAAGTGCTTACTATTCTCTTGATGGATTAACTTGCCTCTAATCCATATTTCTTGTATACTATTTTTTATGGTCTTTGATTTGGGCGACTAGCTCAGTTGGTTAGAGCGCTTGGTCGACATCCAAGAGGTCACAAGTTCGAATCTTGTGTCGCCCACAAAAAAAACCGCTTCTCGTTTTGTAGAAGTGGTTTTTTTCATTTTTTTGTATAGTGTATTTTCTCAAATGTATAAGTGGGATTTTAAAAGTTTGCTTCTGCATTTTTTTCATCAATTGTCCTCTCTAGTCTTTCAAGTTCTCTTCTGCCACGTTCTCTGAGTCTGGCGGATTCTTCAAGTATTTTCTTTTCGCCGTACTTGATGAGTGCTGATGATGCTTCTTGAATGATGATTTGTGCTATAGGATGTTCGTTTTGGAAGTTTGCAAGGAATTCTGTGGCTTTTGAGTTTAGTTGCGTTACGGTATGTGCGACTACAGCAGCAGACTTTACAACAACTCCATGTTCATTTAACTGCGGTAGTGCGCCATCTGCTACTTGTGCCTCGGTTCTAGCAATTTCTTCCTGTTCGGCTTTTAGTTTTTCATACGCACCTCTGGCAGCTGCTTTAAGTCCTTCTGGGTGATTTAATGAATTTTGGAACATTGCAGAAAAACAATTAAAAGATCTCTCATCTTTTACACCAAAAAACTCTGGCTGCCCCTGCACTAGCTGGCAACTGTCAATGTAGTCTACGCCAAGTATATCGCGGTTTTTATTGCTTACAAGATGTGGAATTGATCGGGCGGATATACGAAAGAGCACTGAGTCGAAGCTTTCTAGCGTACCTGCATCATCTCTTTGTTGGTAGTTTCCTTCTGTTCTACCATGAAGAGCCTTTGTGAGGTATTGCTCTGATTGGGCTGCTGCTGCATTTACTGGTTTTTCTATCAGGTATTCTTTGTAGTCGGAGATCCAGGCTGGGGCATCGTCAAATGCAGCATTTGAAAGTGCGTTGATAGCGCCTCGTGATTTAAGAATGTCGAGCGAAGCTTTTCCCAATTCGTACAAAATGTTTCGAACCTCCTCTAGTGCAAATTTTCCAAGTGCTGAAGCTATGTTTTCACCCCAAACGCCCGCTTGTGCTGTATGAAGCGGTGTTAGTAGCATTAAAATTGAGAGGAATCCTGCGAAAAAGGAATTTTTTACCATAATTTTAGTTTTGTAGTGCTTCTACAAGATCTTTGGGATCTACACCTAGCTCTTCTATACTTGCAGCCCATTCATCCTGCACCTCCTCAATAAGTGTCAGCATGCTTGTCGCTCTGGAAATGTTGTAGTAGAAACTCAGTGGATCTTCAATAATTTGATCTGGAGTGCTTTGAAGGTCAAATGTTGATCCTGCATAATCTGATATCTGCAATAGCTTAACGTGAAAATCCATGAGCGTCTCGGGTACAGCTATTTCATAAAGGTATTCTGATCCAGAGAGCATCTGCGATGTCATATCTGTAAAGTAATCAATTGACTGTGGATTTGCGCCAACAACTTGCGATTGTTCATACGTCTGACCGAGAATGCCCTCAAATGATCCAGTGTCGTAAACCTCAGGTGCTGCCTCCCGAAATATAAATCCAAGGGCTGCATAATATTCTAAAGTGTCTTCTCGTATTTTCTGTTCCCTTTCAATCTCTGAGAGCTCCGGGTATTCTTGGTTTTTGATGTGTATGCGGTTTTGGCTTTCTTCTGGCAAGTCGATTAGAGTGACTTCTTGTTCGAAAAACTCATCTATTTTGCTATCTAGATCTTCTTGATCGATGTACTCATTTCCCTCAGCGATGTTTGTACTTGCATAATCTTGTAGCATTCCTGTAAGTGAGGATGTCAGACCTTTATCTAGACCTCCCCTCCCTTCATTTTTATCCTCTCCAAGTTCCTGATTTTCTTTTATGATGCGGTCTCCGGGTGCAGGCTTGAGTGGGTCGTAGCCTGACTCTATCTCGGTAGCATCTCCGTAGCCATCGCCATCAGTGTCAGCTTCATGTGGATTTGTTCCTAATGATAACTCTTCTCCATTACTCAAACCATCACCGTCAAAATCTTCAAAAATATTTTCTCGTAAATCATCTTGTGCGCCTACGTAGAATGTAAATGCCCCTACAAGAAGTGTGATGAATATACCCAATGTAAGGTAATTATTAATTGAATTCTTTTTCCTTTTTTCTTGCATCGTTGTGATACTCTTTTTATATAACAATTATAGCACATTAGATACTATTTTTTTCTTATATTTTTTTCAACACTGTGGACTTAAGTGTTATGTAGTACTTTGTTTCTTTTTTCTCTTTCTGAGTATATTGAGAACTGATATCTTACGTTTTTTTTCTATTATTTTACCTCCAAGAGGATGTCTTTAGTTATTGCTATTATGATTCTTTGTGGAGACTTCTTTTGTTTCACCCAAAACTCTAACCCTTTTTTCTCCATTTAGCATGCTCCTAACCGTATTATGTTTCAGCTATACTGTAGATTCTGATAGGATTCCAATCATTCTCTATAGTGAAGCTTAGGACACCAATACCTCATTTACGCTCAATGAGTCGTCTACACTAGACTTCTCATCTACTAATTTTATGGCCATATTGCATGTTTCCGTAGTGATCAATATTTCTATTGTTAGTGTATTTATTACACTAAGTCTTGCTCTTATTATTTCTCATGCTGCCTACAGGATTGTTCTACGTGGAACATATTTTTTCTAATACTCTTTTCTCATTTTCAATAGTATTTTATGATTTTGTTCCACGTGGAACATTTTGATTCATTTTTTTTGCTCCTTGTTCTACGTGGAACTTTTTTGAATTACTTTTTATGTTTTTTTTCTGAATCTTACGTACTTTTTGTATTTTTATTAATCTGCTATTTTACCATTGTTCCACGTGGAACATTCTTCACTATTTTTATTGCTTTGTCTACTTTTTTTTGATTTATCCGATTTGTTCTACGTGGAACATTTTCTTGCTTTGTTTATTCCTACTTTTTGTGTTCTACGTGGAACATCTTTCGTTACTTCTCGACTCATTATTATTCAGTCGCTCTTCCTCTTTGTTCCACGTGGAACATTTTTTGTATTCTAGTGTTTTTGTGTTCCACGTGGAACATTTTTCAACGTTCACATATTATTTATCATTAATTGTATTTTTGTAATGTTGTTCTACGTGGAACATTCATTTCATATTTTCTAAACGTCTTGTTTTACCTCTGCTTTGTTCTACGTGGAACAAATACGTATATTCGTGATCGTATTTCTGATCTGAAACTTTGCATATTTGAGAATGGTTTGTGTAATATAAATAGTGGAAAACATCAATATTAAAAGAGATTGTTCTACGTAGAACATATCTCTCAATATCATTAGTCAATACTTGACAAAATTGCTATTTTGTGACAAATATTACTCTTTGTTGTGTATTGCTGCTTTTTTGCTATACTACCCAAGTAAATATCACATCTATATATTTGACAAAATTATTTATATATGATTTTATGCTTTCGTAGTTTAATGGATAGAACAAGGACCTCCTAAGTCTTAGATGCAGGTTCGATTCCTGCCGAGAGCACATAGTCTCAATTACTTTATTACACTGCCTTATGTCAGATCGCATATTCAAACTAAACTCTCTCCTTAAGAAGGAGCTCGGAACACTCATCATGCAGGAAATTGACTTCAAGCAAGGTGCTTTTGCAACTGTTTCTCGTGTATCTACATCAGATGACCTTTCGCAGGCAAAAGTCTATATACAAGGATATCCAACTGTTGATACACACTATATAATGCAAACTCTTGAGAAAGAAAAAATGCAGATTCAGAAAGTTCTCCATAAGCGCCTCTACCTTAAGATACTTCCGCGCATTGTGTTTGTTTTAGACCGTACTAGTACCGATGTAAGCGATATAGATGATGCCCTCGCATCGTGACATTTGACTGTATAACCTGTATTGAATGAATACTCCATGGGGACTTCACACCGTTTTATCAAAGAATTTAGTCATGTTTCACACATTTTTAGACAGTCTGAAAATGTGCTTTTAGTTGCCCACACACGTCCAGACCCAGATGCCGTTGGCAGTGTAGTTGCGCTCAAAATTTTTTTGGAGACATATTTTGGCTGCAGTGTCCGGTTGGGCTGTTTAGATCTATTCCCGCTTTACCTCACTCCGGTGATAGGTGACCATTGTTTTGATATTTTGGATTCTGATCTGATTGATTTATCATTGTTTGATGTTGCAGTTGGATGCGATAGTGTTGATAGGGGCTTTGATCAGGTGATTTCGCACCTAAGCCCTACATGTGTAACTATCGCTTTTGATCATCATCATGATATATCCTTGGAGACTGATATTAGTATCATCGACCCATCTTATGCATCTACGACTGAATTACTTTATGATTATTTTACCTTTTCCCAGCATCCCATCAATCAGCAAATAGCATCCGCACTTCTTGTGGGTATTCTGGGTGATACTGGTATTTTTCAGCATGCAAATACCTCTGCTCGTGTTTTAGAAGTATCTGCTGACCTCATCCGAAAAGGTGCCTCTATCTCTCATATAGTTTCGTCTGCTTTTATAAATCGTCGTATTGAGACACTAAATTTGTGGGGTCGTGCTCTTGAGAGAGCTAGTTTTTTCAGAGAAACAGGATTTGTAACGACTGCACTCACTCTTTCGGATACTGGCGGTACTATACCTTCCTCTAATGATATTAAGGAAGTTGCGACAATTCTTGCAAATGCTCCTTCTGTTAAAGTGGCTTTGGTTATTTTTCAGATAGGACATGGTGTAATTAAGGCCAGTTTGCGTGCTAGTAAGG
>CALIRC010000103.1 GCA_938044295.1 Minisyncoccota bacterium | reverse complement strand
GAATAAAAGCACTACCGACAACTGGATTGAGGACTCTTGATTCTTGTCTACATCAGCACTTAGAACACCCGGCGCTTACGCAGCAATAACAAGTCGCTCCGAGGGCGGAACACAAGCAAGCATCAAGCTAGCCCGCAACACGGCGCTCGCTCTTCTCTTCAATAAAAAGTTTTTGTAGAGTTTTTTGGCAGCAATTCACAGAAAAACTGCGGTTTTATAGGTGTTTTTACCGCTACATTGTGAAGTAGAAGACTTACGTTATTACCAAACTTGATTTTATACCACTCGTTGAGGTGAATTTTCAGTTTTAACATGACTTTTTTCTTTCAATATTTTTTGCGTGGGATTGGGCTATCTTACACCGCATGAGGTTTTTATTCTTAAAAAAGAGCCTGTGCATTTCAGGGTTTAGATCAAGACTTATTATTGACGTCTTCATCTTTTCATGTTAAAGTTTCTTCCTGGCTAAAGTCAGGAATTTTTGATACCTTTACACACGCTCATACTGGAGGATTCTATGCGAACGATTTGGTACTTATTTTTGTTTTTTACATTTGGCATTCTCACTGCCTGCTCAACATCGGCAAAAATTGATACACCTCCTGAAGTTACTTCAGAAAATCTGCATGCGCCGAAGGTGGCAGTGCCCTATGCAGCTTCAATGGGTGTTGTTGATTTTGTGACTGGTCCAACTGATGGGTTAGACATCGGTGACGGCAGACTCTTGATCATAAAGATGCATGAACCATCGATCATCCGCTTTGCAGATGGTCACGAAGAAAATGTAAAATTTGGCTCGTGCGCATCAGAAGTATATACCTCTGGCAATAAAGATATATACTTAATTTTTGACTCTGATACTAGTTTTTATGCAAAGATTGAATGCCTTCTTCAAAAAAATGCTTTCTACTTTTTAGAGAAAAATGACGAAATTGCTTATTTTCAGAGCTGTGATGATGGTACATATTGGAGAATTCAGAAGGGATATAATCACAGGTCTGAGGCACTATATTTTTCGTATACGACTGATCAGATTAACCATATAGCACTAACATCATTCGATGGTGATCCACATGCGTTGGATTTTTTCTCCCTCATTATTTAGTTGAGGACGGTTATTTACGAGCTTTGGACTGTGCAAAAGTACTTATGGAAAAACTTCCTTAGCGCTTCTTATTCTATAAAATGGCGATGCATTGATTTGTGCCGCCATTCCTTTTTTTTAACAAAAGTATACCGCAATATTGGAGACTTCTGATGAAAAATTTTGGATTCAAAAATATTTATACTATATACAGTGCATTGGAATACTTTCCAGACAATACCCCTTCATCTAGTTCCTCATATCATTGATTATGAATTATGGATCTTGTATGGTATACAGCTTCAAAAATAGTAGTAAGTAATCTCAAAGCCTCACATATTTATTGTCTGAGTCTCTCTATTTGTCCATTTTTGGCGCTCCTTGGAGGTGGGACATTTAGGAAAATCTTGTTCGTGAGAGACGCCTGATCATACCGTGCGGTATTCTCCGCAAAAATCTTTAACCTTGTGATTTGATATTACTTGCAACGCTTGCAGGTTATTTTCACACAAGAAGAAATTCTTTTGATGAGTTTATCCCTCTGACAAAGAACGTCGCTCAAAATAATCAAATGCCCTGCTTTGACACAGTCTCATTGTATTGTGCACATATACAGGAAATTTGTAATCTTCCATTTTTTTGTAATCAAACTGCCAACACCGCACAGTGTCGGCTTTATCATATCTCCAGTTACATATCTCGCGGAGGATATTTTTTTATTTCTACAAGTAAGGTACTCTAGATATTTTTCTACCTTACTTTAATTTTAAAATATTCTTGAAATTTTATTTTTTTCAAGTATGGTCCTCAAGAGATAATTCTATCAATTCATCTATCAATTGTTTATAAGTGACTCCAGATGCTTTCCAGAGAAGTGGGTATACACTCAGTTCAGCAAAACCTGGAATTGTGTTAATTTCATTTACATAAATATGATTATCTTTAGTCAAAAAAAAATCGACACGTGCCATACCTTTAGCTTCAAGTGCTTTAAATGTGCTTAATGCAAGACTTTTGATTTTTTGGGAGAGGTCATCAGGTATATCTGCAGGAATGATAATGTCTGTTTTACTATCACTCATGTATTTTGCTTCATAGTCATAAAATTCCTTTGTCGGACGGATTTCTCCGCATACAGATACTTTTGGATCTGTGTTACCCAGCACAGCCACTTCTATCTCCCTTCCATCAACATATTCCTCTATCAGTACTTTTGTGTCGTGCTTGAAAGCTTTTTGAAGAGCGCTGTCAAATTCTTCTTTACTCGAAACCCTAGAAACGCCTATCGAGGAACCACAGTTGGCTGGTTTGACAAAGAGCGTCTCACCTAACGCTTTTGACGCGTTTTCAAAATCAATTTTATTCTCACCCTTTTTTATTGTAATAAACTTACAGATAGATATATTTGCTTCTTTTAATAATCGTTTTGCAATGTCTTTGTCCATACTTATACTACTTCCGAGGATATCCGATCCCACAAACGGAACATTCATCATCTTTAGTAGGCCTTGTATAGATCCATCTTCTCCAAAAGTACCATGTAAAAGGGGAAATACTACTGTCTTTTCATGTAGCCCTTCATTGGCTACTAAGGCGAAACTGGAAACATTTTTTGAAGGATCTTCTTTCTCTTGCTTAGTATCTTTTGTTGTAATTCTTTTATTTGTTGTGTTTTCCAAAAAATCTGATTCCAATGATTGCCACTTTCCACTTTTATCTATTCCAACGATTGAAACGCTATACTTCTCTTTATCAATTATGCGATATACGCTTCTAGCTGACATAATACTCACCTCATGTTCTGCTGATTTTCCACCACATAGCAAAATGATCTTTTTTCGTTGCATTTTCTTATATTATATTTCGTAGTCATCGTACCAAATTTTCAGGATGTTGTATATTGTCATACCTCCTCATCATTCACAACAATAGTTTATGCATGAGTATCTACCACCTTTTTGAACCAATCAATCTTGCGTAAGAAGCGCCCTATCTGTGCTGATTTTTCTACTGAGAAAGAAACTATAGTTATGGAATAGATAAAGTGCAGCTAGAGTCCTTAGGATCACCGTTAGATATTATGTTAAGATAGTAGTGTGCTTTTTTATGGGAAGAACTTAAAGTAATTGGTTTGTATCACGTTAAACAATTTCTAACATAAATATATTTTCAAAGAAATTCTCACATTTAAACTGTTCTGGATTGTCTTCTTTTTGATTGCACTCGTTACAACCATATTTCTTTTTATGGGTAGCTATGGTCCCTTTGGAGCGCCTGTTGTATTTTTTCTTGAGGAGGTACTTTTGGAAGAGTTTTTAGGTGTTGGTAACCCTCTTGTAGCTTACTATCCACTTTCACTTCCCATTGTCGTAATTATTATATCAGCCTTTTATTCATTTGTTTTTAGCTTTGTCTTATGGGGTGTGAAATATAAGAAACTTCCGAAGGTTTTGTTTATTTTCTTCATTATATTTTTTTTCGTTACCGTGTTGTGTATACAAGTTCTGGAAATAGCCTTTTCTGATAGTCAATGTCCGTTATTGCCATCAGAGGGATCCAGCGGCATTTTTTCATTGCAAAGAGACTGCGCCGTAGAGCACTCACCGCAATTCTCCATTCCAGAAAATTTTTTTCAAGATCCACTACTTGATGATGTACTTGTTTCACAGTCTGAACTCGACAAGATGAGAGAGCATAGTCGAAATATGCGGTATTTCTGTCATATGGGATGTGAGCGTCATAACTTTCAGTGTCGACACACTAGAGATAGTGACTGTCTAAGCTGCACAGATACTTGCAGACGAGAATACAGAGATGAAATGAACCATATTGTAGATTATCTCAAATCTCCGAGCTTTCAAAAATGCATGAATACCTGTAGACCGTAGCTGATTTGTTCAATATTGTGTTCCATTATCTTTATTACTCTCCTTTTGTGGGATATCTGAAGCTTTAGTAATTGTGTGTTCAATAATTTTCTTATTTCTGTGATTCGAAGAAGTGACTATACTACTCCAGTTAATGATAATGTATTCCTTCTGAGTCTTTAAACCAAGCAATCATTTTCCAGCAATGAAATTTTACCATTGCATCCTTCTTTCACTGATTTTTGATATTTGATATTAATTTTTAGTGTTTGGTCGAAAAATGCTTACTTTGTATTGAGAGTTCTCTGAATCATTTGGTTTACGTCATCTGATGCATTGACTACAATAATCTTTACTTGTGGATTTTCATTTTGAAAAACACGAAAAATTTCATCAACAAATGCCTGTCCAACAAATGTTATATTTTTAAAATCTAATATTACTTCTTTGAATTTATCTACACTTATCATCATCCTTCGTGCTTGCGAGCGAGAAACATGAGGATCACCAGGATCACCGCTGAGCGCCACTGAAATTTTTGTTTTGTAAAATCCTTCATCTATACTTGAGTATTGATCAAATACTTCTTTTGCAGTCCTTGTCGAACTGATGCTTAGCCTCATTACTATCATCGTTCCTTCTCCAAATTTTTCCTTCTTTTCCTCCGAGAGCAACCATCCTTCTTCTTGAAAAGCATAGACATCTCCATCAGAGAATATATAGAAAGCATCAAACATCCGTGATGTAAAAAATATTCCTTGACCAGAGTGTTTTACAGGATCTGTCGTAAATTTTCCTTTTGATAAATGGAGGACTGATTCTCTTGTGGTTGTAAGATCAAGTGCTTTCTGAATTTTTTGGAAAATTCCAATGCCATTGTCAATTATACGGATTGTTATTATCTGATCCTTGATTTCCACATCAGTAAATATTCTACTTGAAATTGAATGTTCGATTGCATTATTGTAAATCTCTGAAAACCCATAGCTTACTATGCTGTATATATTTTCAGGCAGTCGCAATTGCAATAAAGGCTTGATATTTTTTTTCCAAACCCGATCTTCTGAGAGTGTTTCTGAATTTTTATTCACGATGGAAACATAATCTCCATCTGTCGGAAAATATTTAATCCATCGATTTTTTCCTGTTCGGATAATTGTACCTCGCTCAACCTCTTTTACGAGGTACTTGGTAGCTGTTTGACGAGAAAACCCAAAATGCCTTGACATCACGATCGCAATGTCAGTTCTGTGATTTTTTACATTTTTTTGTATAAATTCTTGAATTTCAGTTTTGTTGTATACTTTTTTCATGTGCATATGTTATCATATGTCAATCTATATGTAAAGAATTTTTTTGTATATGTAAACAGATATCCATTCTCTGTAAACCGTCTTTTTTATTACTCCCCCTTTGTTCTATATTGAATTGCTTCAGCTATATGGGATTTTTGGATGTGATCCTCCTCAGCTAAATCTGCTATTGTCCGTGCTAATTTGATGATGCGATGGTAGGCGCGCGCTGAAAAATTGAGTTTCTGCGCTGCGGCACGTAGTAGTTCTTTGCTTTCACTGTTTAGTGGGGCATTATTTTTAATCTGATCACCACTCATTTCTGCGTTTGTGGTTGTCTCTCTTTTCGCAAATCTTTTTGTCTGTGCTCTTCGGGCAATTTCCACTCTTTTTCTGATACTTTCACTGGACTCACCCTCTTGGGCGTCTTCTAGTTTGTTGATGTGTACTCTGGGTACTTCAACATGCATGTCGATGCGATCGAGGATCGGACCCGAGACTTTCCGTGCGTAGCGAGCGACTTGTGCAGGAGTACAGGTGCACATTTTTTCTTCATCACCGAGGAAGCCACATGGGCATGGGTTCATCGCAGCAATCAAGATGAAGTGCGCAGGAAATGTCAGCGAGCCTTTCGCGCGTGCAACGGTGACGATCCCATCTTCGAGTGGTTGGCGGAGATTTTCAATGACGTTTCTCGGAAATTCTGCAAACTCATCGAGGAAAAGTACACCTCTGTGCGCTAGTGAAATCTCTCCTGGTCGTGGCGTGGTTCCACCGCCGATGAGAGATACGCTACTGGCGGAATTGTGTGGTGCGCGAAATGGTCGCTCGGCGATGAGCTGTCTGTTTTCTCCTAAGAGTCCTGCTATGGAGTAGATTTTTGTGACTTCTAGCGCTTCGTCCATAGTGAGTTTAGGCAGCAGTGAGATAAATGTTTTCGCTAGGAGTGTCTTCCCTGATCCTGGTGGACCGTGGAAGAGGATGTTGTGCCCGCCTGCTGCTGCGATTTCTAGCGCTCTTTTTGCTTGCTCGTGTCCTTTGACATTTTTCATGTCCAGACGTGTTTTGATGTGTGAAAAAAGCTCCTCTGGTGCAATCGTTTCCTCTGGTGTGATCAATTCATGACCTGACAGATGACTTGCTAATGAGAGAAGATTTTTTATGCCGATTACTGTGATACCTTGTACGACTGCTGCTTCGCGTACATTCTTTTGCGGTACGTAGATTTCACTGTAGCCATTTTCTTTGGCAAAAAGTGCAATTGGCAAGATGCCATTTACTGGTCGTACCATACCATCAAGTGCTAATTCTCCCACAAAAAGCTTTCCTTTTGCTGTAAATGTTAATTGCCCTGTCACGGCAAGCAATCCTAGTGCAATGGGCACATCGTAGATTGGACTTGCTTTTGGTAGATCAGCAGGTGCGAGATTTACTGTAATGCGCCCGCATTGATGTGGTGGTTTGAATCCACTGTTCTTTACTGCACTGCTGACGCGATCACGTGATTCTTTCACCGCTGTGTCTGGCAATCCAACAAGCGTGAAATTGTGTAGGCCGCTCGCTAGCACATCCACTTCCACTTCTACAGAGGCACCTGAGAGTCCCACTGTCGCTGCTGAATACAGTTTGGAGGGCATAGATTTGTATTAGATTATTGCAATTCACAAAAGGTTAGAATGTTTTTATTTTTGTCTTTGTTGCACTACTGACTGTTCTTTTTTGCAATCTCGTACTTATTTTTCTTATGCATACTCCATAGTACGAGTACTGCACCGCAGAAAATACTTGTGTCTGCGAGATTAAAGGTATTCCATGGAACGATTCTAATATAATCAATCACACACCCATGGATTATCCTATCTGCCATGTTTGCTATACTCCCCACAAGGATCATGTAGAGGCCGAGTGTCATTCGTCCTACCTTTTTTTTGCTACTCAATTCCTTTTTCGACTCGACTAGTAAGCATACCACAAAAATCATAGTTGCCAGCCACAGGCAGATAAATACTGACTGTGGCAAGTCGATTCCAAAGGCTATGCCGTGATTGCAGTGCTGCGAGAAGGTGCTTCTAGCTATGAAAAAATTTATTGCGACCAACACAAAGACAAAGAGACCGCATATTACAGCCTCTTTCCTCCACTGATTCTTGGATTCTTTTTCCATTTTTTTATTACTCGATATTTGTGCGTGCAGCTGGATAGGCTTTTAGTCTTTCTTCTTTTATATCTTTGCCTGTTTTTTCATCCTTACCGTAGGTTCCATCCTCCATTTTTGCCAATGCATCATCTATGTCTTTGAGCTCTGTCTCCAAGGTCTTCTCCAGTGCGAGGCGATTTGTATACTCCTCAACTTCGTTTGCATTTTCGCTTTGCTCTGTGCCGAGGTCTTCTGGAAAATCTGCCTTAAATGCTCCATTTTCATCTTTTGTAGCAAATTTTACTAGCTCACTTTCGATTTCACTTTTTTTGTTTATAAGTGCATCCTTTAATTTCTCCTGCTCTTTTGTGCTTAGTGGCATAATGTTATCTTAGTTTCTTATATAT
The DNA here is from genome assembly GCA_938044295.1 of Minisyncoccota bacterium. Lineage (GTDB taxonomy): Bacteria > Patescibacteriota > Minisyncoccia > Moranbacterales > JAHDCW01. The sequence goes on along the minus strand of CALIRC010000103.1, from coordinate 2,864 downwards.
CTTAGGACTTCCTCACTTTGCACACAACTTCGTTATAAAACACCTTTTTTGACGACGTACGTCTGTACGCCTTAGAGAAAAAGTAGTTTTTGTGCCTTACATTTCACTAAAGTGAGGAGGTCCTTGTCTTTAAGATGCCTATGTGATTGTCTTGTCATTTTCTTCGATCCACATATCCTTACTTTTTATGAGATTTACTAACTCTTCGATTGCTTCAGCTTCTGGAACATCTCTTTTTATTAGTTCTTTTTTCCAGTACAGATTAATTGCATTTGGCTTGCCACCTACATAGCCAAAATCTGCATCTGCCATTTCACCAAGTCCATTTACAATACATCCCATAATTGCAATCCGCACGCCCTTGAGATGCCCAATACGCTTTTTAATTTTATTTGTCACGGACTCAAGATCAAAGAGTGTTCGCCCACACGACGGACACGAGACAAATTCTGTCTTTGTGATTCGTCTGCGTGTTGCTTGGAGGATAGCATAGACAACTGGTAATTCTTTTTCAGGTGCTTCCGTGAGTGAGACGCGCACTGTGTTTCCGATACCCTCTAAAAGAAGTGTCCCGATACCGATTGTGGATTTGGCACGACCCTCTTCGGCATTACCAGCTTCTGTCACACCGAGGTGAATTGGATAATCCATATTTTCTTGATCCATTCTCTTTACGAGCAATCTATTTGCTTCGATCATCATAATAGGATCTGCAGCTTTCATAGCGACAATGATTTCATGAAAGTCGTTTTTTGCAAAAATCCGCAAATATTCCATTGCACTCTCTACCATACCTTCGGCAGTGTCACCATACTTTGCTAGGACACGATCAGATAGTGAGCCATGGTTTGCACCGATGCGGATGGGCTTCTTTGCTTCTTTTACAGCTGTTATAAATCGCTCTAGCCCTTTTTCTACACGGACGAGCTCTGCTGCGTATTCTTCATCAGTTAGTACTGTTTCTTTGAGTAGTTTTTTGTCAAGAAGATTTCCTGGATTTAGACGGACTTTGTCTGCCCATTTTAGTGCCTCATAAGCTGCATCTGGCACAAAATGAATATCTGCAATTAATGGCACATCACAATCGTGTTTTTCACGTAGTACTTTTTTGATCTCGCCGATGACTTTAGCATGTTTTGGTGTGGGTGCTGTTATGCGCACGAGTTCAGAGCCTGCTGCAACACATGCTAATGTCTGTTTGACACATGCATCAACATCCATTGTGTCAGTATTGAGCATGGTTTGCGCTCTAATAGGTTCATCTCCACCAATCCCCACACCACCAACCATCACTACACGTGATTTTCGAACTGGCTTGAGTGCTTTTAGTGATTCTTTTGCTGTCATATTTCTTCTTTAATTAGAGATAAATACTTTCGAGATGTTTAATTGTAGGCTTTTCTTCAGGTTTTAGCAACACTGTGATTGCATCGATTTGCCATGGGATGTCATCATATTCTTTCTCCCTTATGTAGGCGTGTGCGATTTTGTTGAGTTTGTGCAACTTACTTTTTGTAATTGCTTCTTCTGGTAGTATGGGATCTGTGTCTGATCTCTTCATTGAGCGCGTCTTTACTTCTATAAAAACTATTTTATTTCCTTTTCTTGCAATAATGTCAATTTCGCCTATTCTCTTACCTTTTTCATTGTACCAATTACGCTCAATGACTTTATATCCACATTTTTTGATATGGTTTGCTGCAATATCCTCCCCTGCACCACCGGTGCCTCCTTGGTTGGATGTTTTTCTGGTATGTTTGTAGCGCTTCAGAAACATGCATTTATTATAGCAAACGATTGCTTGCGTTGCACTTATCTAATATTATTATTCAAGCTTTGTGCATTTCTCTCTATTTTCACCTCCTTTTCCATACAAAAAATCACCCTCATAAGGGTGATTTTTTTCACGTATCTTCCGGTGAATGCTGTCTATGATGGGTTTCCCCAAGAGATAGGTGACACCGGGCTCCGAGGCCCAAATAATTTTAATATGGCTGGAGCGCCGATGTTGTTCGGTTGAGCGAACAAGTGTTGAGTAATGGTATTATTTCCGGGTGAAAAAATAATAATTACTTTTGTTGAAACGATGTTCAGCAAACGCTTGTACTTTGTTCAACCATTTCTTCACGATCTATGTGAATACTTCTTCCTCCCTATGATAGGCTATGCCCTATGTATTTAATGAACTAGTAGACATTTTTATTTTTGTTTTTGTCTTTTTGCAAACATTGTTTGCTCAAGGAATCTACCAGTTTGGATTTAGTTCTACTACAGTTGTAATAGAATTTTTCCAAACTGGTAAAGTTCCGTTTTTTGTTTTTGTTTTATGTGTGAAGTTTAGATCTTTTTTTTGTAGATACAAAAAAACTCCACGGATGGAGAAATGCTTTCTATTAAAATAGTTTTGCGATTCCCCCATTATCATTAGGAGAAAGAAGTCTCCAATCATAAATAGGGGGTAATTATGATTGGAAGCTTCTTTCTCCGAAGTGCTAGTTGTAAATGTGCTTTGCTCTTAACCTTATAAACCCATTATAGCAGAAAAAAATGCCTTGGTCAATGTGAACTCTCATATTTTGTTTCTAGTAAAGGGTTTTTAGAGTGTTTTTTTGTAATCGTACATTCATTTTTTATTTTTAATATTTTCTGTAAAAAATTAAAGAAGTTTTCTTTCTCTTTTTTAGCATCTATACTTTGATTTATCGCCATATTATCCACATTGTTTTGTATAAGATTAGTTTCCTCTACACAATGGGGAAGGTGTATAAAAAAAATCTCCCGAGGGAGATTTTTTTCTTAGAGAATATCTTCTTGTGTGAGATTGTCTTGTGGTCCTATGATATCTCCATTGGCATCGAGACCAG
>CALIRC010000102.1 GCA_938044295.1 Minisyncoccota bacterium | reverse complement strand
CGCGATGGATCGCTTATGTTTGGGCAGCGTTTACTTTTGTATATTTTCGTTTTGCTTTTTGGACTTGCTATAGTTTTGTTTGGTGTGTGGCGGTATTTTTCACGATTGAAGTAGGATAGCATGAAAAAAAGACTTTTCTATAGTGTATTTATTGTTCTTATTTCTGGATTTGCGGTAATTGTATTTTTTTGGTTATTCTTCCTTCGTTCAGATGATAGGATCTATAGTGTTTTGAGTTCACGGTATGAAGAATCTTATCTTGCGCACTACCTTAAACGTAGTTCTGATCAATTGTTTCTTCTACGTCACAATGATTTTCCTGCTAAAGTTTTTGTGACTGATGTTGATCGTGCGTATGATGATAAACGAGGAGTAGCTGTTACTGCAGGTGGTGATTCATATTTTTATATGTTTTCTGCTCTTTCGCAGCATGCTGTGATCAATGATGTTATTGCAGCTCAGCCGATTTTGGTGGCTTATTGTACAACGTGTGAGACAGCTGTTATTGCTAGTCGTTTCGCAGATGGACAGGAGTATAATTTTCGTGGGACCAATTATCTTTGGGATGGCGGACTTCTCATGACAAGTGAAGAAGATTCACTCTTGTTATGGAGTGCGATATCTGGCGAGGAGATTGTTGAAAATCGACTGCAGTTGACTTTCCTACCATTTGATATTTCTACACTTGGAGATTTTCGAGATAAAAATCCGCATGGGCTCGTGTACTTAGAATAATAATTAATGTATTACTATGATAAAAATTGTGTTACTAAGTGTGTCTGGTATTTTATTTTTGGGTGTCATAGGTTTCGTTTATTACAATGGTAAGGTAGATTCAGCTTCGCCCGCGGCTACATCTTTTTCAAGGCCATCACGTGAAACAGTGGTAGTGCCGCGTAATGAGGATGCGGCTGAACAAAAACCAATTTCTGCTGGTTCTCAAGAAAATGCAATAGTATTGCAAGGAGAGTCTGACCCCCCTCGTGTACCTATTCTTACTGAGCCTTCTTTATATGCTCCCGATTTTAGTTTGATGTATTTGGATGGTACTGAGAAATTTACACTCTCTGATTTACGTGGTGAAAAACCTGTTGTTGTAGATTTTTTTGCAGAGCATTGCCCGAATTGTCGTCGGAATTTACCAAAGATGGAATCACTTCATGCTAAATATGGAGATCAGGTCGAAGTAATTTTGATTGGCATTGATTCTGAAGCAGCGACGCGACGATATTTTCGCAACCGACCAACAAATCTGCCAATCGTAATGACAAATGATGGCGTTTTAAGGGATTATCAAATCAGATTTACAAATACAAAGGCGCTCATAAATCGTGATGGCTCTCTTCTGGGTATTTTGCATGGACAGGATATTCAAGAGCGGCATTTTCTTGATTTGATCGCACGTTAATTTATTATTTGACGCAATGGAAGCACTTTTTTCTTTTTTTCTTGGTTTTTTTGCACCGAAAGAGTATCAGATTTCTCCAGCAGCTGAAACAATGCCAGCGATAGAAATGGTTGAGCAGCCAACGTTTGAGGCTGTTGCGCAATATCCTGTAGCGCCTGCACTCGCTGGTTTGAAAAATTGGATTAATAGTGAACCCATTGATTCGCTCGATGATTTGCATGGTCAGGTTGTTTTGATTGATTTTTGGACATATTCTTGCATAAATTGTATTCGTACATTGCCGCATGTGCAGGCATTGTATGAAAAGTATGCGGATGATGGCTTTACAGTACTTGGTTTGCATGCGCCGGAGTTTTCGTATGAACGAAAGTTTGAAAACGTACAGGCTGCTGCAAAGAAATATCATCTTACGTACCCAATTGCACTAGATAATGATTTTCTGACGTGGCATAATTACAATAATCGTTACTGGCCTGCGCATTATTTGATCGATAAAACTGGTCGTATTCGCTATACACATTTTGGCGAGGGAAAGTATGCAGAGATGGATGCATGGGTAGGAAAGCTTTTGCGTGAGTAAACTGTACAATGATGTACATGTAGAAATGGTTCTCAACAATTAATAGTAGAGCTTGCGCACTTGGTGTACTTTGTCGTTAAAATCTCTGTTTTTTACTCACCATAGGTAGACTATGGATCGTGAAAAGCCTCGATTTTGCCTCAAAATACACTTAAGTACGTAAGTCCTCAATAGGAAAAAAATATGAAAATATATATTGGATCTGATCATGCTGGGTTTGAACTTAAAGAGTCACTTAAGTCGTGGCTTGAAGAAAATGGTCATGATATTGTCGATTTTGGTGCGCATTTGAATGATGCGGATGATGATTATCCAGATTTTATTTTTCCTGTGGCGGAACAGGTGTCGGAGATGGATGTGTCTGAATGTCCTAGTACTGGTATCGTTCTTGGAGGATCAGGGCAAGGTGAGGCTATTGCAGCTAATCGCCTCAAAGGCGTGCGTGCTGCTGTTTTTTATGGTGGTGATTATGAAATTGTCCGCCTTGCTCGTCAACACAATGATGCAAATATCCTTTCACTTGGCGCACGTTTTCTTTCTTTGACTGAAGCGAAGCGAGCTATTGTTCTTTTTTTGGAAACATCTTTTTTGTCGGATGCAAGGTATGCGCGGCGTATTAAAAAGGTTAAACTTCATAGTGATGGAAAATAAAAAATTAAAAACTTTCTTTTTTCTTGTGTGGGTGGTTCTTGTAGGTAGTGTTTTTGCTTTTTATTTTCGCAGTGGTGTGACAGTGACAGAATTACCAGAAGCCATACGTGTATGGATTGCACAATTTGGTGTGTGGGGACCAATTGTCTATATCACGCTTAATACATTTCGTTCTCTTACAATGTTTTCGGCAACTGTATTTACAATTGCTTCGAGTATTATTTTTGGTGTGGAGAAAGCGTTTCTTTATACGTATATCGCTGAAAATCTTGGCGCAAATCTTTCTTTTGTGGTAGGACGGTATTTTGGTAAGGATGTCATTAAGCGAACAGGAGTAAAGCTAAAGTATTTTCCTACGCAAGATATGGTGCGAGGGAATGGTTTTATTATTGTGTTTATGATGCGTCTCCTCTTTTTTCCTTTCGATATGGTAGGGTATGTCTGTGGGGCGTATAATATGCGTCAACGGGATTTTGCACTTGGTACAGCACTTGGTATTATTCCTGGATTGGCAGCATTTATTTTTTTAGGCGGTGCTTTTGCAAATTGGCGTAGTACACTTCCTCTTTTTGTGTTATTTTTTGCTTTTGGTTTAGTTGTTGCTTACTTTCTAAAAACTCGTACGAAACTTGGAAAAGAGTTGCAAGCGATTAAGGAGAAAGGATCGTAATAGTGTTTCATTGGATTTTCATTGTAGTGTTCATATTAAATTTTTAGATAGTTTATGAAGTACGATTACGATATTATTGTTATTGGAGCAGGTGGTGGTGGTCTGACTGCGGCTATTGGTGGTGCAGGTATTGGTGCTAGTGTGTTGCTTATAGAGGGGGAGAAGTTAGGCGGTGACTGTACGCACTACGGATGTGTGCCGTCGAAAGCCCTTATCCGTGCAGCACATGTCGCACATGCCCAGAATGAGCGTGTGCACGTAGGTTTGGAGTCCGCACATTTAGCATCTCAAGATGATGTGCACGGTGTTCTTTCACATGTGCGTAGTGTTGTTGCGGATATAGAATCACGCTTTGAGAATCCTGATGATATTCGACGGCAAGGTGTTGATATCCTTATGGGATTTGCTACTTTTGTTGATTCGCATACCGTTGCTGTTGATGACAAAAAAATTTCTGGTAAGAAGATTGTTATTGCTGCAGGAGCGCGCCCAGCATTGTTGCCAATTGATGGATTAGCTGATGTTGAACCAAAGACTAATCGTACGATTTTTGATGCCGATGACTTTGCATCACTCACCATTATCGGTAGTGGACCGATTGGGTGTGAATTGGGTCAGGCATTTGCACGTTTGGGTGTTGATGTCAGTATTGTGACGCGTGATGCTGTGGTGTTGGGACATGATGAAGTAGAAGCTGGTAAAATTGTCGAACAGTCTCTTTTGGATGACTCTGTTGCACTTTACTACGAAAAAGATGTGCAATCAGTTTCTGTGTCTGCTGGTAAAAAAAATGTTATTGTTACTTGCAAGAAAACAGGAGAAAAGACGGAGATTGTAGCAGATGAAATTCTTGTAGCTATAGGTCGTCAACCAAATGTGGAAAAACTTGGACTTGATCGCGCAGGTGTACATTTTGATGTTCGTAGGGGTATTTTAGTCAACGCTAAGACTCAGACAAATGTGCCGCATATTTACGCTGTTGGTGACATTGCAACGCGTTGGAAGTTTACACACTATGCTAATCACATGGCTAAAATTGCTCTTACAAATATGATTTTTAAAGTACCTGCTAAAATGAGTGAGGTGATTCCTCGTGCGACGTTTACTGCGCCTGTGGTAGCTTCTATAGGTATTAATACGCTTTCACCAGAATATGATGCATCGGTACATCATGTACTAGAAAAGACATACGATCATGTTGATCGTGCTATTACAGACGTGCAAGAAGACGGTTTTATTCGTATTATTACAGATTCGAGCGGTATGATTGTTGGTGCAACGATTGTCGGGGGTCCTGCAGGTGAAATGATCAATGAAATTGCTCTGGCGATGCAAAATCGTATCTCTGTTACAGAACTCTCTGATACGATTCATGTATATCCGACATATGGATATGGGCTTCGGCACTGCAGTGACCAGTTTCGCGCTCTGGGGTATACTAAGAAAAAGAAAAAATGGGTGCAAAGGATTTTTGGACTGCGTGGTCGAGGTTAGACATGATTTTTTCTTCTTAGGACTGCCGGGCTTGGTGTGCTTTGTCGTTAAAATCTACGTTTTTCATTCACCATAAGTAGGCTATGGCGTAAAAAGCCTTGATTTCTTACTTCTCAGTAATTTATTTCTAAGTAAAAATAATGTTAATTATTCCTGCAATTCTTACAGAAAAAAGTGAGGATGCAATTTTGCAGCTTGCAGTGCTCCGTGGTGTTGTGCCTTGGGTGCAGATCGATGTGATGGATTCTACCATGACAAATACTACAACATTTGATCTCTATGATTTGGTTGGAGAAGTGGATGATTTTGATGTGGAAGTGCATTTGATGGTAGAAGATCCTGTGCAGTATTTTGAGGCGTGCGATGCTATTGGCGCTAGTCGTGTGTATTTTTCTTTTTCAGCCGTGGAGAGTCCAAGTGCAGTACTTCGCGCAATGGATCCTTATGGTTTTACAAAGGGTATCTCACTTGCTCCACAGACGCATCCAGAAGAGATCTATACTTATATAGATGAAATAGATGCTGTACAGATTATGACGGTTGAGCCAGGACAGCAAGGGGCAGTTTTTTTGGAAGATATGCTTACGAAGGTGCCATTTGTACGTGATCGTCGTACAGAGATTTGGGTGAGTGTTGATGGTGGTGTAAATCTGAAAACAGTGAAAAAAGTCGCAGAAAAACAAATTGACGCTGCAGGTGTGGGTAGTGCGATTTCACATGCTCAAGATCCTATTGAAGCTATTCAGACACTTGCTATTGCAATTGAAGAAGCTGAGGGATAGTAGAGAAATTTTTTGCTTTTGCATCGTTTGCAATTGTTTGATTTTTTGTTTACTCTTTTGTAGTGAATGTATTGATAAAAAATTTAAAATTATTATAATGAATACACCTTTTGAAAATGCTATGTCGCAACTTGATCGGGCTGCAGGTTCTATGCAGCTGGATGCGCAACTTCATGCTCGTCTTCGTAAGCCTGAGAAGTTGCACATTGTTTCGCTTCCTGTGCTTATGGATGATGGTTCTGAAAAGATTTTTGTTGGATATCGAAGTCAGTTTAATAGTATCCTTGGTTTGTATAAAGGTGGTATTCGTTTTGCAGACAGTGTTAATGCTGATGAGGTAAAAGCACTTTCTTTTTGGATGGCGATTAAAACAGCTGCTGTTGGTTTGCCTCTGGGTGGTGGTAAGGGGGGTGTGTGTGTTGATCCTCGTAGTCTTTCATCTGCAGAGCTAGAGCGTGTGAGTCGAGCATGGGTTCGTGCACTTTACGATGTGATAGGGCCTGAGAAGGATGTGCCTGCGCCAGACGTAGCGACTAACCCGCGTGTTATGGGTTGGATGGTTGATGAGTATAATCAGATTGCTGGCGTACAAACACCCGCTGCCTTTACTGGAAAAGATGTTTCAGATGGTGGTGTCGTAGCGCGCGCAACATCTACTTCACGAGGCGGTTTTTATCTTTTAGAAAAAATTCGTCAAATGCATGGTAAAAAACCTGCGGACATGCGTGTAGCTATTCAAGGTTTTGGAAATGCTGGAATGCATATGGCGCAACTGGTGTATGATGCTGGTTATACTGTGGTTGGAGTTTCAGATTCACGATCGTCGCTTATCAGTGATGGTGATTGTGGTATCGATCCCTACAAGGCACAAGAAGTGAAGAAAGTGCATGGTTCGTTTGCTGAGTCGCCATTTGAAAATCTTTGTAAAGAGCGTGTACGTATTGGTAATAGTAGCGATGTAATCACGATGGACTGTGATGTTTTGATACCTGCTGCTGTTGAGAATCAGATTACAGTTCACAATGCAATGGAGATCCAAGCATCGCTTATTATAGAGTTAGCAAATGGTCCGACGACTCCAGAAGCAGATCGTATCTTAGAGAAACGAGGAGTGCAGGTCATCCCTGATGTTTTGGCGAATGCTGGTGGCGTGATCGTTTCGTATTATGAATGGTATCAAAATATGCATGATGAACAGTGGAGTGAAGATGAAACAAATGAGAAGCTTCGTGTGCAAATTTCTGATGCTTATATGGCTATTTCTGCACTTTGTGAAGAGTATAAGGTATCTTTTCGAGATGGAGCGTTTATCCATGCTCTTTTACGAATGCAAAAAAGCTTAGCTGCTTCTCGATAAAGATTTCTTAGTGCGACTTCATTTATGTCTGAAAATTCATATTTCTTGTGTGTTTTTTCCTCTGTTTTTCAGATCTTCCTGCTTTACAAGCAAGGAAAATGCATGTACCATTATTAATCAGTAAAAACGTCTTTCTTCTTCATAAAACAGATAAATTTTGGGCGATGCCAAAAAAAACTTCTTCTTCACAAAAGGATCATTCTTCGCCAACAGAGGTGTCGCGCAACAAAACAGATAATGTCATAGCGATTTCTGGTGCTCGCGTTCACAATCTAAAGAATATCTCTGCTAGCATTCCTCGTGACACGATGAGTGTTATTACCGGTCTTTCTGGTTCTGGAAAGAGCTCTCTTGCTTTTGATGTAATTTATGCTGAAAGTAATAGGCGGTATATGGAGAGTCTCTCAACGCATGCACGGATGATTACTGGTAGCCTTAATCGTCCTGATGTTGATAAAATTTCTGGCCTTTCGCCAGCAATTGCCATTGATCAAAGAAGTATTGGTCGCTCTTCTCGCTCTACTGTTGGAACAATGACTGAAATTTATGACTATTTACGCATTCTTTTTGCAACTGTAGGTGTGCCTCACTGTCCTGAGACTGGGCGTCCACTTTACCGTAAAAGTGCACGTGACATAGTAGATTCTCTTTCACAGACGCCCGATGATACAGATATAACAATTCTTTCTCCTGTTGCTATTGGCGCAGAACAATCTATGCAAGATGTTTTGAAGCATATTGTTTCTGATGGTTACGCTCGTGTTCGTTTTCATGGAAAAATGATGCCTGTAGCGAAGGCGCAGATGATTGCAAGTGATGATGTGCGTGTTGCTGTGGAGGTTGTGGTGGATCATTTTACTTTTGATGCAAATGATCCAGATTCCGAACGAATGGCGGATAGCGTTGAAACGGCGATGAAACTTTCTGGAGGAAGTGTTGTCATCGTAGTTGGTGTGGAAGAATCTCGATATACGAAAGATTATTAC
>CALIRC010000101.1 GCA_938044295.1 Minisyncoccota bacterium | reverse complement strand
TCTTTACAACAAGAAGTTGATTGCACTCGATTATCTTATCTCGGGCACTTGTGTCACCAGTGAGTGCTTTTCTGGAGTAGAATTTTTCTTCATCTGCACTAAGCAAGGGGTGGTTCTCAATGTTTTTGAGGTATATTTGTAACGTATCAGAATGATCGCTTCTGCTCCGCTGAGGAGTAGGCAGATTTTTGACAGCACAACTGAGTTCATCACTCATTACATTCTCCTTCTAAAGGAACAGCTACCTGAATTAGCATATTTATAGCATGAAATTTATGTCAATGCAATGAGAGATGACGAGGTATCAGTGTCCTCTTCTTTACATATACAAACAATTGTCGTACAATGCACCCGAGTAAGTAAATCCTGGAGGTGAGTTGTGAATACAGAAAGTACTTTTAAAATGGTCTTTGATGACCAGGAGATAAATGACCAGGAGAAAGATGACCAGAAAGTAGATGATCAGAATGAATGGTCACAAGAGATTATTGCTGAGCATAATGAAGTAGAGCCAAATCCTAACCAGCCTCGCAAATTCTTTGATCCTGATGAAATGAAGGAATTAGAAGGGTCTCTCAGGGGTCCCGAGGGTCAGCGAGATGCAGTAAAAGTAATGCCAAAGGGACCAAATGGAAAATATATGATCATAGGAGGGGAGCGCCGTTGGACTGCACTTGGAAATATAGGAAGTACAAAAATTCGATTAAAGATCTACAAAGGCAAGAAAACAGCTGATGAGCTCTTTAAATTTGCACTAAAGGACAATCTACAGCATTCGCATATGTCACATTATGACATGGCAATGGCACTATTGAAGATTCACGATGATACCCCTGAAGCAAGTGACGCTTCTGTCGCAAGAGAGGTGTCTCTGAGCTATCAAAAAGTAAGAAAGTATCTGATTGTTGCGCGGATGCATCCAGAGGTATCAATCCTCTGTCAGCCTGATGCTGATGAGTATCGTAAAATTTCCTTTGATAGTGCTTTTAATATAGCCAGCAAAGTGGAGTATGACGATCAGCCTGCATTTATCGAAAGAGCCGCAAAAGCTGCAGAGCGTTTGCGCAATCGAAAGCCAAATATTAAGTCAGGAATCTCAAGAAATGTACTTCTAGACGAGATTAATCACTATAAAGAGAGGCAGCTCAGTGATAGCAGATCCAGCAGCATTGGAGCTGCGTCCAGCAGTAATGAGAATCATGCACAAAAATTACGCATAGATCCAAAGATTGCGCAGTTGGTAAAAATGTCAGAAAAAGGGAAAATTTTTGGTGATGCAATTGATCAAGTAAACGATCTTTGTAGCAAAAAAGAGATAAATGATTTTTTTAGAAATCGCGCTTCATCACCAGAGCGAGATGCAATGCGAGTAGCATTTCGTGCGATTAAAGAACTAGCAGATTCTTTGGGTTATGAAGAATAAAAGTATAAATATTAAGTAAAGAGCATGATTGACGATAGCCGCGTTTTCCATTTGGAGAGCGCGGTCATTTTTTTATATGTACGAGAAGTACAACGAGGTTTATTGAAAGTTTCGTCAGTACAATCAATATGATGCACACATCCTTCCTTTAGACGAAAATCGTTTTTATCAGATATCATTACTCCAATCAAGGAGTGTAAAGGTCAGTCACCAAAAGGCATACTGTCTTCTCATTATGATATACTCAACTAATTGCATTTCATTTTATACTATGAGATTTGCTTCACTATCTACAGTGCAAAAATACTTGCAACGCACTATTGCAGATGCTACAGAGGGCGTCATGTTTCTAGAGCGAACAAATCGTCTCCTCGCAGGATTGGGAAACCCACAAAACGCACTCAAAGTCTTGCATGTGGCGGGGACTTCTGGGAAAGGTTCTACAGTAAAAATTGCTGCATCACTCCTAGAGTCACACGGATTAACCGTGGGCATGACAGTTTCGCCGCACCTCTACAACGTAACGGAACGTGTACAGATTAATGGCATATCGATTACAGAGGAAGATTTTTGTCGCTCGCTTGAGCGAGTCGCTGTAGTAGCGGATGAGATGGAGCAAGAAGCAATCGGCACACCATCACATTTTGAAATTACAGCTGCACTAGCATTTCTTGTATTTGCAGATCATGGCGTCGATTATGCTGTTATAGAGACAGGATTAGGGGGGAGATGGGATGCTACAAATTGCATCACACGTCCTGATAAAGTTGGACTAATCACCCATATCGGCTTCGATCATATGCATATCCTCGGGGAGACACTTCCAGAAATCGCTGGTGAAAAAGCAGGAATCATCCAAGAGGGTAATCATATATTTGTCACAGAACAAGGTGAGGAGATACTCAATGTATTGCGTAGCGCAGCGCACAAAAAAGATGCTACATGCCATATAGTCTCCACACCTGAAAATATAACATATGATGAAAGTGGAACTGCGGGTATGATAAGTGATGTGCAGTACAGCACATCACTAATCGGTGAACACCAGGCAGCAAATGTCGCGCTAGCACTTACAGCGGTGCAGTATATTGCTAAACGTGATGGAGTAAAATGGGATCGCTATGCTGCAAGGGATGCACTCATGAAAATCCAAATCCCATGCCGGTTCAGTATCTCGCAGTATCGGGACAAAACAGTTGTGTGTGATGGTGCACATAATCCACAAAAAGTACAAGCCCTCATAAAAACTTTTGCGAACGTATTCCCTGAAAAGAATGCACATATAATATTTGCAGCTAAGCACAAAAAGGATACTAATAGCATGCTTGAAAGTCTTTCGATATTAACTGATCGAATCACCTTTCCAAAGATCTCTGTAGATGAGCAGGACTTCTCGATCACAATGCATGATCCGGTTGAGCTCGCACAAAAGGCACAATCTCATGGCTTTACAAGTGCAAAAGAAGCATCAAGCATTTCTCACGCGCTAAAAAAGATCCCCAATGATGTCGAAATAGTACTTGTCTGTGGATCCCTTTATCTCGCAAGTCAGGCATATCTTTTATGTGGTGGCAGTGATGTATAGGTACACATATATTTCCAGTACTGATCTAAAAAAAATGAATTGTGATGTTGATCTCATTTTACATGAACCTCAAAAAATGCATCACTCACGTGGTATTTTTTGTGAAATATATTAATCCAGACAAGATGAGATAATACTGAGCATTAAGGAAGTTGGGAGCTGAAACAAAAATTGACAAAAAGTTAATTATATAGTATTATCCTTTAAGACTAATGAATCTTTCATTAAAAATTAAAGAAATACTGTCATCCATATAAACATGGGGAAAAGAAATGAAAAAGGTTGTAAGTAAGGAAGTGAGACATATAAGTGAAGATCTGACAAAACAAAAAGTATTAGAGAAACTCGGAGAATTCATGAAACAAGTGATCATAGGTGGAGTGGTGGGTTGTCCCTCATTGATCAGAAGTCAAGATTACATCCCACAAGTAACGTATGAAGCTAATGAGAATCAGTCTAATAAAAATGAGCGTCAGGGAGTATACCGCTGTAAACTAAGTAAATACTTATTCGAATTGAATCTTACACTAGATAATGGACGCATTACAAAAATATTTTTTGATTCTGATTCTCCAGACAATGCGGTGAATGGACAAGAAGCAATCGATAAGATGTGGCATCATTTTTGCGAGAGTGATTTTGCAAGATTAAAAAACGTCATCCACATGAATGTACCCATGATTTCATACCATCTTTAAGGCGAGTATCTATAGTCCGCAACAATCTGTTGCGGACTCTATCAATTTTGTATGCATAAAAAGACATGACAACAAGGCAAAATATTTATTTGACACAAATATAATGGAAAGTTAAGATTGACGAATCTAAAAAGAGGATAGTAGAGTGCTAGAAATAATCATTTCTTGGTTGATGGAGGTGCAAAGCTACCATGCAGGCCTTCAGCAAGATTTTCCCAGATCAATACTTCAAATTGAGGTAGGTATCGTCTGTAGTAGCGTGTTCGTTTTAGTTTTACAGATCGTAGGATGGATATACTACAAAAAGAGCGGTTCACTACGACTCTTTGCTATAGCATGTATAGTTGCAGCACTCTACCCGCAGATTCTTTTCGGAGGCTTATCAGTCTACATCATATACGGCTGGTTTTTATGAGAGCTAAACGGTAAAAAAAATTTTTGACAAAAGTACGGTATATAATGAAACGCATAGTGTAAAAAGGGTAGTTAATATGAATGCAGCTCAGGAAGAAGTTTTTCAGAGAATTGAAGGGCGTCATACTGGAGCCAATTATAAAGTTCCAGGCAAGAAAAAGTCGTCACAAAGTACACGCAGAAATAAAAGTATACAGACAGAAGTGCAGTATACAGAAGAGACAAAACCAAAGATGTCCTCATAAAAATCAGAGGCCAGAAACACAAAGATGTATCGGCCTCAGTCAAAAGCACACTATTTCAAATAGTGTTTTTTTGTGCTAAAAAATTAAAAACATGAGAAAGTAGTTCTGTATAAAACGTAAAAAGGAAAGTGAATACATTGCGCCAAAAACAATAGAGATCATGTGCCTCAGTATGTAGAATACAAAAATAGACGACTATGAGTATATTCCCTATAATACAATGATGTAGATAAAAAGTTACATTAGCAGGACTTACGCACTTAAGTGTGTAAGTCCCAATTAGTAAGCTATGAACACTTTAGGTAAACCAATCGCTTTTATCGCAACCGTAAATGCTTCAAAAGCACGACATTTTTATGAAAAGGTGCTAGAACTTAAATGCCTATCAGACGATCCATTTGCAACCGTATTTGACCTTGGTGCAATAACTTTGCGCATCCAAAAAGTGGAATCAATGCAGCAGACAAGCCATACGGTTCTTGGTTGGGAAGTGATTAATATTCATGAAAAAATGAACAAACTGTCCAAGAAAGGTATAGTGTATGAAAAATTCCCACAAATATCGCAGGATGTTAAGGGTATCTGGTCCGCACCAAGTGGGGCACAAATAGAATGGTTCAAAGATCCTGACGGAAACACGCTATCACTGACCCAGCTGAATAAAGAAAAAGTAACAACTCGTGGTACTGTTGTTGTGAAATAAAGCAAAAAAATGAATCG
>CALIRC010000100.1 GCA_938044295.1 Minisyncoccota bacterium | reverse complement strand
AGTAAACTACCACCGGCTCTCGCCGGTGGCTTTTATCTTGCAGACTAACGTCTCCCAAAGAACTTCAGTGGAAGCTTCTGGAGTTCTACTTGATGATGTTGTTGGTTATTGATGTAGTTTTTAATGGTTAGTTCGTTGATTCCAACAGTTGAGACGAAGTATCCCCTAGCCCAGAAAGCTCCTTTGGGGAACTTCTTTGTTTTCTTTTTGATCCAGCTTGAAGATTTCGATTTCAAGATTTGGATAATGTAGGAGACAGAATACTTTGGGGGTATGATGAGATAGAGGTGAATGTGCTCATCACCAATGTGCCATGCTTTGATTTCCAATCCTTTCCACTTTGCAATGAATTTAAACATTCTTTTTAATTCTTGTTTTGTGTGGATACTGTCGAGTACCTTACCTCTGTATCGTGGGATAAACACGATGTGATACTGACAGACATGTGTTGCATGGGCTTGTTTGTACAGTTGGGTAGACATAAAATCACCTCCTTTCATATGGGGTGATTTTATTGTAACCCGTGGGCTACGCCTTTAAACGCACTCACTAGCTAACGCTAGTGGTTTAATTGGTGAAAAAAAAGCTATCAGAAAATTTCTGATAGCTAGGCGACTAAGACTCTATTCAAACGACGAGTGGATCATCATCAACACACCATTGTCTTATTGTATACCAATTGGAGCCTATATACGGATAATGAAGAAACATATACCGTTCAATCTCAAATTGAATACAATACTCTGAATGCACATTTTCCAAGACGATTTCACCAGTACAATCTTCTAGTTTTTTTAACTCCTGGAAAACAACATTTTTAATGAAGTATTCACTATAATGATAGACAATTCCAATCCGCAAAGAGGGTAGCCTTTCACACTCCTGCACTCCACTAAAACGAACTGTGATCTTATTCTGAACGCCATTTTCCATCGGCGCCACATCTATTTCAAAAAAACTATTCGCAACAACTGATGTAGAAAAAAACAATAAAAATGCTATAAATATGGCATTGTTAAGTTTCATGTTTCACTCCCATTTTGAGTAGGAGCATCATATCATTTTTTACTTAAGTAGTCAATGTTTCCCACGATGCAACTCCAAATACTGCATAATTGCTGCAAGCACTTCCCGTCGTGTACGATAGGAATGCAAAAATGCAAGATGCGTACACGAAATAGTAATATGCATCACTTCACAATCAATACCTGTATACTTCTCAGGAACGACAGCATCAGCACGTCCACCAAATGTCATGATCGGTACAGTGCAGTGATCAGGAACCTCATGGCGCACACGAGCTTCGTGCACTCCAAAATCCTCCAAACGATGCGGTGATCCCAGCGTTGCCAGGAGCAAAATATGCGAGGTACAGCGCAGTCGAGAAATAGCCGCACGCGCAACAATTCCTCCAAAAGAATGTCCCACTATAAGCGTTTTCCTGTTATCCTGAAGAATATGCTCTACCCGCGAAATGATATCTGCGACACGATGTTCCTGCACATGAAAATAGTACTCCTGCACCGTCACCACCTCCACGCTAGGAAAGTGCCGTTGAAAAAATTTTTCCAGTGGACGGATACTCATATACGAAGAGTTGATACCAGGAATCAAAATGATCCGCTCAAAAGGTGGCGAAGGGTAATGCACTTCTGTTATAGAGCGCACTCCACCCCAAAAAGCACCGACATGTCTCTTGAGTTGTTTAGTCACATCATCACAATACATAAAAAGATTCAAATCCAAAAAGTACACCACACCATTACTATAACAAGCAGGTTCAGCACAGCAATTATAAGTAAGGCAACTTATTCTCTATTAACATGTTTAGGTAAAAATGAAAGATCCATCACATATCGAAAAGTATTACCTTTATCCGTATAAACCGTAATTTTTTCTTGCGTAATCAAATCTGTAGGATCAAATTGCAAAAGATGGCTTTTAAATGTCTGAATAGTTTGAGAATCATCATCATAATACTGCACATGAATAATATATCCACGTATATTACTTTTACTACCAAGCACACGCTCCACATTGACAAAGTCAGTTTCTAGACGATTACCATACAATTTAAGCTTTTCGAATTTTTTTGTACGAAAATAATCAATTATTTTTGTCCAAATAGGAAGTACTAAAAGAACAAAAAAAAGCAAACAGGCAGCAGTAATCCAAAGTCCAAAATGCATATACTTTGGCCGACCTTTGCCATCTGGATGCAAATATACATTCTTCTGAGCTCCAATTTTATGTTTCCAACTAGTGCGACTACTTGTGACAAACGAAGTGATTTCGCCTTGCTTGTTTTTATAAGAGATCCGAGGTGCGTAGAGGATTCCACCGTCATCATCGCGTGATTCGATAACATCAATCACCGTTCCCTCCACCTTATCGTATGTAAAAAGAAAAAAAATCTGACTATAAAGGACCCAAAAAAATAGTCCGAGCAAAATAATGACAAATATCCATCGCTTTAGTTGATGCATAAGAAAATGTACTATGTAACCAATTATATCATCCGCAAAGAACAGGAGTATATGCAAAACCAGCACCGAGGACTTTCGTCCCCAGTGCTAGAATACAATCTATTTTTCATCTTTTGTACTATCCTTTTCACCATCTTTAGGTTCATCTGAATCCTCCACTTCAGCATCCTTTGCTTCTGTGTTTGTTTCTGATGCATCACCACCATCACCTGATCCATCTTTTTTCTCAGATTCCGTTTTTTCTTGCGCTTGTGCATAGAGCTTTTCACCAATCTTTTGTGCCTCTTTTGAGAGCTCCTCACTTGCTTCTTTGATTTTGTCATTGTCGGCATTCTCATCCTTGAGGATCTCCTCAAGTGCTTTCATCTTTTCTTCCACCGGCTTTTTCTCATCATCAGAAACCTTGTCACCAGCTTCTTCCATCGCCTTCTTTGTTGTAAAGATCATCGTCTCTGCAGTGTTGCGAATCTCTACAGATTCTTTTTTCTTTTTGTCATCTTCAGCGTGTGATTCTGCATCTTTTTTCATACGTTCAATCTCCTCTTCACTGAGACCACTTGTACCCTCAATCTTGATACTCTGCTCTTTACCAGTACCCTTATCTATAGCTTTCACACTGAGGATACCATTAGCATCGATATCAAAATGCACTTCAATCTGCGGCACACCACGTGGCGCTGGTGGAATCCCATCCAAGATAAAGCGCCCAAGTGATTTATTATCTGCTGCCATCTCTCGCTCACCTTGACATACATGAATATCGACTGATGGCTGATTATCAGCTGCAGTAGAAAATGTCTGTGATTTATTTGCTGGAATCGTCGTATTTTTGTCGATAAGTGGCGTCCGTACCCCACCCATTGTCTCGATACCAAGTGTGAGTGGCGTCACATCAAGCAAAAGTACATCCTTCACATCACCTTGAAACACGCCACCTTGCACTGCAGCACCAAGCGCAACGACTTCATCTGGGTTTACAGAAACATTTGGCTTTTTACCAAAGAATTCTTCTACAGTTTTCTGAATAATCGGCATACGCGTCATACCACCGACAAGAATCACCTCGTTGATATCACCTTTTGCAATTCCTGCATCTTTAAGTGCTGCTTCTACTGGACCAATCGTTTTCTTGACAAGATCATGTATGATCTCTTCCATTTTACTTCGCGTGATCGTCATCACAAGATGCACTGGACCAGCATCACCTTGCGTAATAAACGGCTGATTAATCTCAGTCTGATCAGCAGTAGAAAGTTCAATTTTTGCTTTCTCAGCAGCCTCCTTCACACGCTGTAACGCACTATTATCATTCGACAAATCAACACCTTCTTGTTTTTTAAATTCTTCTAAAATGTAGTTAATAATTGCCTGATCAAAGTCATCACCACCAAGGTGCGTATCCCCATTGGTTGCAAGCACCTCAACAGTATCATGCTCTTCATCCTTACTCATTTCGAGGATAGAAACATCAAATGTACCGCCACCAAGATCGTAAACTGCAATCTTTTGATCAGTTTTACTATTGAAACCATATGCCATAGCAGCTGCTGTCGGCTCGTTTATCACACGTCGGACTTTAAGTCCTGCAATCTCACCCGCCTCCTTAGTTGCCTTGCGCTGAGAATCATCGAAATAAGCAGGAACAGTTATAACCGCCTCTTGGATTGTACCGCCTGTTTTTTCTTCAGCATCCGCTTTCATTTTCCCAAGAATCATCGCTGCAACTTCTTGTGGTGTATAGTCCTTATCACCCATCGTAACTTTAATACTGCCACCATCACCTTTTACTACCTTGTACGGTGAAAGCTTAATATCTTCCTGTGTTTCTTGGTCATCAAACTGACGTCCGATAAAGCGCTTCACACTGAAAAGTGTATTTTCAGGATTCGTCATCGCCTGACGTTTCGCTAGCAACCCAACGAGACGCTCCCCAGACTTATTAACTGCCACCATCGAAGGTGTCGTACGATTCCCTTCTTTGTTTTCGAGAATTTCTGGCTTACCCCCTTCGATAATTGCCATCGCACTATTTGTGGTACCGAGATCGATACCAAGTATTTTACTCATATCATTTTCATTAAGAATTTACAATAAACTTACATTGTTAGGACTTACGCACTTGAGTGTAATTTTAGACAAAATCGAGGCTTTTCATGAGCCATAGTCAAACTATGGGTGAGTGAAAAACGTAGATCCTAACAACGAAGTACACCAAGTGCGTGAGTCCTAATTATATTATTTTCAGCAGTGTACGATCGTAGTGACCACTACATCACACACTCCATTCAAATAACAACTATAGTTATCATCCATTTTTGATCCATCTAACATGACCTTGATCATGTCACCTCTACACGTGCTGGCCGCATAACTTTATCTCCGATCATATAACCTTTTTGAACCACCTTCACAACCGTACTTGCATTTTCAGTATCAATTTTTTCATCACTATCATCTTCATGGGCACGATTTCCAGATTTCTTTTCAGTACTCTGGAGTGCTTCCATTTTCTGCGCATCAAATGCATCTCCCACACTAATATCAATCGCATGCACGCCAGCATCTTCAAAAACCTTTTCCATCTGCTGCTGGATAAACATAATCCCTGTAAGCCATGGTGAATCTTTCCGATCATTTGGCACAAATCCCGTAGCAGCATGGAAATTATCCAACACTGGAAGCATTTCCATAATAACTTTTTCACTAGCGTACTTTGCAAAGTCTTTCTGACGTTCTGCAGAACGCTTCTTATAATTATCAAACTCCGCAAGTGTCCGCAACATCTTATCATGCGCCTCTTTCTGCACCACATATTCCTGAGCTTTGAGAATGATTTGTTGTAAAAAGTCTGTGTAATCGTCATTTTCTCGAACATTATCAGCGCTGACCCACCGATACTCTACGTGCTCATCATTAAGAGTGATATCGCCACTAACGTATTGTGCGAAATAACAATTCATCACTCGTGCATATTTTCCATAATCTGCACGAAGCGAGTGAAAGATCTCACCCACAGAACAAACAAAATGCTCTCCCAACTCTTCCGCAACCTCACGCTCTAACCCTTCGACAGTACTTTTATCTTCATGGTCCATATGACCTCCAGCTAATTGCCATTCCCCTAGTACTTTAATGGAAGATCTATTCTCATTGCCAGAATCTTTAAGAATAAGAAATTCCTCTGTATCAGAACGATACACAACTGCTTTTTGCGTCACAGCAAATAATGTGCGATCCGTGCCTTGCATTTTGACATCCTCTTCTTTTATCACGATATTTTCTTTCATTTGATATTGATAATTGTAAGTTATTATGTGAAGTACTCACGCCTAAATCCCAACCACTACTACAAATCCCCCCATTTTTCCTGCACCACCGAGAAGTTTCTTTACATAATCAATCAGAGATTTATTTTTGTCATATTTCATATTTTTGGGTCCGATAAGCGCCACAATCCCTTCATCACCATCCGCCTCATACTTACTCACTACCATCGAATAATTTTTTGTCTGCGTAATTGGATTATCCTGACCGATATAGATCTGTGTCTCACCATTTTCTAAATCTTTCATCAGATCATCACACTGCTCATCAATATAATCAAGCGTTTCCGCAACCTTGCAAAGGTCATCAATATTTTCTTTATCTACATCTTTCAAGAGATTTGTGAGACCAAATTCCGATGTTTCTCCAGTCTTTGCGTTAACAATCACTGCTGCATACCCACTAACTGTAGAAATAAGCTTGGCAGTAGTACGCATAAGGCGTGTATTTTGCGCTCGCAACTGGAGAAGTTCCTTCTGGAGTGTTTGCTGTTCTTTTTTACTCAGCTCTCGCTCTGGCATGATTTCTTCTACAAAATGCTTGTAACCAGCATCAGTAGGAATCCGCCCAGCAGATGTATGTGGCTGATGTAAGAGCTTTTCCTTCTCAAGTGCAACCATATCATTGCGCAGCGTCGCAGAAGATACTTCAAAACCATATTTCTTAATGAGAATATTTGATCCCACAGGAAGTCCTGTGTGCGTATATTCTTGGACCACAGCAGCAAGAATTTTTATTTGCCGTTCATGTAATTGCATGGTGTATTTTCTCAAATATTTTTCTATCTAGAATCAGTATAAATGCTAGTTAGCACTCTGTCAAGTAGAGTGCTAATAACAAATCGTATCTTGTCCCACTGCAAAGAAAAGCTACTGTAACAACATAAAAATCATACAGAAAAAAACACCCAAAAGGTGTATTTTTCTTTTATGCAAGAACATGAGTCGTAGT
This sequence comes from Minisyncoccota bacterium, assembly GCA_938044295.1. Classification (GTDB taxonomy): domain Bacteria; phylum Patescibacteriota; class Minisyncoccia; order Moranbacterales; genus JAHDCW01. The sequence goes on along the minus strand of CALIRC010000100.1, from coordinate 14,726 downwards.
ACAAAGCCTTCTGTGTATAAGCATACAAAGTTTACTCCAAACCCAAAATCTGAAATTGCAAATAATTATAACAGAAAGAAATGCAAATTTTAGTCTTTTTTCCTCATTTTTTTGCGGATAAAAGCAGGAATTTCAAATTGATCTTCATCTTCCTCTATAAGAGGCTTCGCGTCTTTTTTTGAAGAGAGAATTGGTGCTCGTGGAACCTGAATTGGTTCCTCGATGATCATCTTAGGTTCCAGTGGTTGTCGTGCAAATTCAGCTTGTTTCTGATCCGTATCAGGCTTCGTCAACGCAGGATCATCAACTTCATCAAGATCCAAAGAAATACTAGATGTAGATGGTCGCACAGGGTCAGGTTGCGCAGTAATCTCTGGTGCCTTATTTTCTTCCTCAGAGACCGCCTCTTCTACTGTCTTGGATGGTACACGTGACAGAATATCCTCAGCACTTACACCCGTACGATCTGCATCAAATCCCGTAGCTACCACAGTAATTTGCACCTCCCCCTTACCTATCTGATCATCTGTCACAGCTCCAAATATCACACGTGCCTCAGGATCAATCGACTCTGTAATCACATTTGCAGCTTCATTGATCTCAAGCATAGTCACATCATTTCCACCAGTAATGTTAAAAAGAACACCATGCGCACCGTCAATCGACAAATCAAGTAGCGGGCTATTTACAGCAGCTTTTGCAGCCTCTTCAGCTCGATTATCTCCTGACGCAATCCCTATACCCATGAGAGCACTACCACTATTTGACATAATCGCACGAACATCAGCAAAATCCACATTCACGATACCAGGCTTTGTAATTAAATCAGCAATGCCCTGCACGCCTTGCCGCAAAACATCGTCAACAATTTTAAATGCATTTAATAAACTCGTTTTGCGGTCAATAATAGAAAGTAAACGATCATTAGGAATAGTAATAATTGTATCTACTCGTTCTTTCAGAGCACTAAGCCCTTCATCTGCAATTGCACGACGCTGTGAGCCTTCAAAAGAAAATGGTCTCGTCACGACACCAACAGTAAGCGCATCCAATTCACGAGCTACCTCAGCAATGATCGGCGCTGCACCTGTCCCAGTACCACCACCCATACCTGCAGTGATAAAAACCATATCTGAACCCTTCAAAACAGCTTGGACTTCTTCACGACTCTCTTCTGCTGCTTGTCGTCCAACCTCTGGATTCATACCTGCACCAAGTCCTTTTGTAAGAGTTTTTCCAATATGTACTTTTTCTGCTGCTTTGGAATGATGCAAAGCTTGTGCATCAGTATTGATTGCAACAAACTCCACGCCCTTCATATTTGAGTCGATCATACGGGAGATCGCGTTACCGCCACCTCCACCGACACCAACAACTTTGATTCGTGCAAATGTTTCTACATCAGTTTTAATCTCTCCCATGATCTTTTCATTATAATATATTGACAACTGTATCAAAAAAAATTTCAGACACAGAGCTCGCAAATAATTCACACAGTCACTAGTACAAATTCAGAAATATCTACAGTATAGTAGTCTATCATGCGCAGGTACGCAGTGTCAACAAATCATCACAATGACACACCACGCTTACTATGGCAAAAAACGTCCAACCATTTTTTTGACAGCACCAAACGTGGATTGTGCTACGTGCGAAGCACTACCAACCACACCATCACTCTGTAGATCTCTTTCATCGCCATATTGATCTTGCCACATTACAAGACCTACAGCAGTTGCATGCGATGGATCATCCACATGGTCCATCATACCAAGCAAACCTTCAGCATAACCAATTTGCACCGGAAGCTGCAAAGTCTCCTTTGCAAAATCAACCACATGGACCAAGTTTGCACCACCACCTGTCAAGACAACACCTGCTGGAAGCAGCTTGTCCTTCTCTATTTCAACAAGCTCTTTACGCACAAGTTCAAAAACCTCTTCAAGGCGAGCAGTAACAATCTCAATCACATGATCATGTCGCACACTCCCATCTTCCTTAGGATCAACTTCATGTAAATCAATTTCATCAGTACGTTTAATATCACCGTAAAGTGCGCTACCATAAGAAATTTTCACCTTCTCAGCAACATCTATTGTTGTGCGCAAACCAATCGCTAAATCATGTGTAATAAAATCAGCACCCACAGGAATAACAGCTGTATGTAAAATTTCCCCTTCTTCATAAACAGCGACAGATGTCGTACTTGCACCGAGATTTACAAGGGCCACACCAAGCTCTCTTTGCTTCTTTGTAAGTACTGCTTCAGCAGCAGCAAGTGATTCAATCACATAATCACTAACAGAAATATCTGCACGCTCCATAGCTGAGACAAGATTTGTAACTGCATTCTTCGGCGCTCCGATAACAACTGCCTCCACCTCCAATCGCACACCCTTGAGTCCAAGTGGATCTTTGATATTCTCCTGATCATCAAGTCGAAATGATCGAGGAATCATATGAATGATTTCTTTATTTGTAGGTACGGCCACAGACTGCGCTGACGCGATAACGCGAGAGACATCATCTTCAGTAACTTCACCATCTGCTTTGCCAACAGCAATCACTCCACGAACACTTTCAATAGTGATCCCAACACCACTCACACTCACAATTGCATCTGAAATCTGCTCACCACTCATTTCTTCTGCCGCATTTGCAGCTGCAGCAATAGCATTTGCGGCATCAGAAACATCAACAACAGCACCACGTCGCATACCCTCAGCAGGCACCATACCCACGCCTAAAATATGTACAGCATCATCCACTTGCGCGCGTTTAGCTATAATACAACGTACAAAAGAACTACCGACATCAAAACTTGTAATAATCTGTTGTTTCATAGAGTAAATCGATTAATCACTTCTGCACAAAAAATCTATCAATCATAAAAATACTTTGTAATATACAGTCTAAAGTAAATGCAGGCGTTGTACAAGTAGAGGTATATAAATAAGAAATCCAATAATACCAGCACTACAAGCACTCATAAAAACAAACGCCGCACTCAAATCTTTTATAACACGTGCATATGGGTGCTTGTGTGGCTTGATAATATCCACCGCTCTCTCCAATGCTGTATTTACAATCTCAGCCAAAAAAATGATTGTTATTACAAAAAAAACAACAATAAAATCCCCAACAGAACCCTGCAATAAAAAAAGGATCACAATCGCACCAATCGCAGAAAAAACCTCCAAACGAAAATTTCTTTCGTGCGTATAAGCATATGCGAGCCCCCGTGCAGCTGCTCTTACACTATAAAATACAGAACGATTCTTCATAAAACAAGAAACGAGCCAAAAATGAAAACAATTTCTCCAATCCAATGCGGATCTATCTATTGTGATTACAGCAATTGTGCACAATACTCTTCACTAATAGATGCTTGCAAAGCAAACATCTCAGCACTATGCTCGTAACCAAGTAAATGTAGTATGCCATGAGACAGTACATACCCCACCTCAAAAGACGCTGTAACTCCGTGTATTGTAGCAGATTTCTGGATAAAATCCCAACAAAGCAAGACTTCTCCCAAGAAAATATTATTCTCCCTTACCTTCAAAAGATCAAGATCATCGCTATAGTCACCAAAAGAGAGAACATCTGTGACTACATTTTTGTCCCGAGTAGAGGCATTTACACGTCGCATTTCATCAGCAGATATAAACGCAACGCTCACCGTAACATCTTTGCCGTGCAAAAATGAGTCATAGCGAGAGCGTACGATACTTGCACGAACTATTTTCTCTAGAACTGCAACAGCAAAACCAGAGGCTTCCTGATCAATGAATTCAAAATGCAGTCGCATAGGCAAATAAATCTTTCAAATTATCCCAAAAGCTCTTCTACGATCACTTTCACGCGACCGCCATCAGCTCCATCTCCAACTGCAAGCATAGCTTTTCCCATAACTCGTCCCATATCAGATGTATTTGAAGCACCTATCTGTGCAATCACATCTGAAACAGCAGCACGAACATCAGCATCACTCATCTGTGTAGGAAGATATTCTTCTATTACTGCAATCTCTGCGTTTTCAGCAGCTGCAAGTTCAATACGACCTGCGTCAGAAAACTGCTGTGCAGCATCTTTACGTTGCTTTATAGCACGCTTCACAAGCGTAACAACTGCAGCATCATCGAGACCTTCTTCACGCTTACCAGCCGTAATCTCTTCATTTTTTATCATACTATCAAGCATGCGCAGTGTATCACGCGCGGAAGCGTCACCTGCCTTCATAGCAGCTTTCATATCTTCTACAATTTTTTTTCGCAACATAAAATCTTTTTTCAAAATTATTTATATTTTATCCAGAGGACTTCCTCACTTTAATGCAATGTAAGGCACAAACACTACTTTTTCTCTAAGGCGTACTGATGTACGTCGTCAGAAAAAGGAGTGTTTATAACGAATCAGTGTGCAAAGTAAGGAAGTCCTACACATAATACAATGCGACAACACACAAACAAAGACACACACCCTGGAAGATGTGTGTACTTTGTCTATCGCTCCTGACGCATTTTTCGTTTAAGCTCTTTAAGAGCGTCATCATCAAAATGGCCAATTTTTTTCATGCGATCGATTTTCGTACGAATTCTTGCTTTATAAATTGCTTCATCACGTCGCGCGCCACGATTCTTTCCCTTGGTATTGAATCGGTTTTTACGAACACCCATAAGGACACCGCTTTGCTGCACACGGCGCGTAAAACGTTTAATCATACCGTCAGCTGATTCTCGATCATTCTTTTTATAGACATACACCATAAAAACGCACCCCTTTCTAATAAAGATAATAAATCATAGGAAATGTCAATTTCCTCTCGTGAGGACATTGTACTACACTTTATAATTTTGCACAACCAACAAACTGATGTGCCCAGCAAACACTACCCACTCACATCTCACAAAAATGTACGAGAGTATTACCGGGAGGACTGTCTCACTTTAGAGCCTGTCTAGAATCTTTTTTTGCAGGCAAATTTTTCCATTTTTATAGTGAAAAATGAAGTGATCGAGGAAATGGTATCGAGATACCATGACGAGATCAATGCATTTTGCAACGAAAAATGGGAAAATTTTAGCGAAAGAAAAGGTCCTAGACAGGCTCTTAGTGCAATGTGAGGCACAAACACTACTTTATCTGTAAGGCGCACTGAAGCAAAGTGAGGAAGTTCCTAACTGGCTATTATTAGCACACATGTATATCACACTACCCAGCATTTTCAGCAAGCTCCTTGCCGCCCGTAACATGCAAATGCATATGTCCAACTTCCTGTCGTCCATCACGACCAGTACGAATCAGCAGTTGGTAACCAGTCTGATCAACACCCTTTATCACAGCAACTTCCCGTGCAGCGTGAAACATCCGTCCTACCAATTCATCCTGAGCAGTTGTTACTTCATTCATAGATGTTATATGCGTCCTTGGTATGATCAGTACATGCACTGGCGCTTTCGGATTAATATTTTCAAAAGCTAAGACATTTTCCCCTTCATAGACAAAGGTTGCTGGTAATTCACCCGCAACAATCTGACAAAAAATACACGCATCAACTTTTTCCATATTATTTCGCATTCAACGATGCATTAGCAAATTACAAATCAATATCTATTTCTTTTGCTTATGACGCACTTTTTTCACTACCACAGATTGCTTCATCGCATTTTTCACAGCATCAATCACCTTTTCTCGTGCAACTGTCTCTTGTGTCCCTGTATGCATATTTTTAACAATAACTGTACCATCAAGAGCTTCCTTTTGTCCTACGATGAGAGTTACCTCGACACCCATTTTCTGCGCTTGTTCCATCTGCTCTTTAAGATTTCCACGACCAAAACTTTCCGCAACTAAAATACCAGCATTTTCAATATCAGAAAAAATACGAAGACTTTTCTTCTTAGCTAAATCACCCAACTGCGCAAGATAAACCCGTGCACGTGGTGGCTGATAGGATTTTGTCTTTAGTCTCTTCATCTCAAGGACTAGACGGTCAATACCAAATCCAAAACCAATAGCTGGCGTCGGCTCCCCTCCAAAACTCTCAATAAGATCATCATAGCGACCGCCACCGCCAAGTGCATGCTTCATTCCCTTTTCATCGGTTGCATAAATTTCAAAAATCGTCTGCGTATAATATTCCATACCACGCGTAAGAAGCGGATTGATCATGTACGGCAAATCAAGCTCATCGAGGTATTCCAGAAGATTTTTAAAATGCTCGCGAGATTCTTTATCAAGGTGATCGATTGCTTGTGGCGCACCTGCACACACCTGCATCGTCTTATCATCAGTCGCATCAAAAATCCGCATTGGATCTGTTTCGATAATATCTCGATACTTACTAGGAAGCTTACTCTTTTTCGAAAGAAAATAACTTTTAAGTAGGTCATTGTACTGTTCACGAGATTCTCGCGTACCTATCGAGTTCACCTGAAACTGAATATCATTAATCCCCAATTTTTGCAAAACACGATAAGCAATCTGAATGACTTGTGCGTCCAATACAGGATCATGTTCACCAAAAATATCGTAATTAGCTTGCTGAAACTCACGATATCGACCCTCTGCAGGACGATCATAACGGTAGGACGAACCAGTAGAAAAAAGCTTGATCGGTTGCGTAAACATATTCATTCCGTGTTGCAAGTACGCCCGCGCAACTGCAGGAGTAAAATCAGGTCGTAAAACAACATCATCCCGACCGCGCGTTTTGAATGTATAGAATTCCTTTTCTACCATCTCACTATCAGGACCAATCGGTTGACGGTATAGATTCTCAAACTCAATAACAGGAACATCAATACGCCCAAAACCATACTCCTCAGCCTCCAACTCAAGCACTTTACGTGCCTGCTGCCAATATGATTGTTCTCCAGGTAAGATATCTCTCATTCCACGTACAGATTGTAGTGAAATCATCTCACGTGTCGGCAACTTCTTTCCAACAAGTTTTTTCTCGATTACTTTCGACATCTTTTTTGCCACCTTTTTCTTTATACTACCAGATTTCTGTGTTGTCGTAGTTTTTTTTGCTGTTTTTTTCTGTGACATAGAAGTTTAGAATAATTCAGTTAAATATAAAGAGATCAAAAATCACATCTTAGTAGGGCTTAAGCACCTGAGTGTAATTTTAGGAAAAACCAAGGCTTTTCACAAGCCGCAGCTTGCTTCTAGTGAGTGAAAAACGTAGATTTTAACGACAGATACACCAAGCACGTAAGTTCTATCGATATCAAAATAGTGATCGACAAGGCTTCAGAAACATATTCAAGAAATCAGAAATCAATTTACTACCAAGTGCCACGACTATACCTTCAAATATCGTCAATCACACTACTTAAGCTACAAAGTCTAATAAATACTAATCTTATTAAAGGGGAATGCACGCAGAAAAACTCGTCCAATAAATTCCTCTTTAGCAATAGGACCAAATCTACGAGAATCACTACTATGGTTACGATTATCGCCAAGTACAAAATACTCTCCGTCTGATAACACTTGTTCTAAGTTACCAGTCGTAACACGTCCAACTGGAAGATAATCTGATTCATCAAGGACAAACCCTTCAGTATTTGCATCATTAATAATAGTAACAATACCATCTTTCACACGAACAGTCTCACCAGGTAAACCAATAATACGTTTCACATAAAAATCTTTGCGGCGTATAGGTGCTTTAAATACTACGATCTCACCGCGCACAAAGTCTTTACGTGGCTGAACATGGAATTTACCACCAAAAAGGTTCACATCTTTATAGCCAAATTCATTGATAATCAAATATTCTTTCTCTTGAAAATTTGGTTCCATACTAGCGCCACGTACAATAAAAGGCTGAAACAAAAAGACACGTATTGGAACAATAATGACTACCGCCAAAAGAAACATTTTAACCACTTCATAAACAAATCCACCTATTGATTCCCCTGTTTCTTGCGACATGCAGACTGACTTAACAAATAAAAAACGATCTCCAAGTAATGCCAATCATACCACAAAAAAAACACTAAAGCAATGCTTTAAAACTACTGTTTATTAGTATAAAAAAACGCATTAAATCACACACTACACAAAAGAACTCTACAAAATATACGCACTGATCTTTGCTCATGCATATCCTTTCTTGCTACAATACGATAAGCTCTCACCCATTCTTATGAAAAGAAGAAAATCTAAAAAAAGTACATTCTTTATCTTTTCTCTCGTCGTTTTTGTCGTTGGAGTTTTTATCAGTGGCTTATTTATAATTTTCAAACTTACACAAACAGCACGTGCCATATTTCCCAACATGCAGAATCAAAAAACCATCACAATCACACAAACACTTTCAAATCTCACAACAAAAGCGACAGATGAATCACATTTACAAGGCTACGAAGATGGCAGAATCAACATCCTCCTACTCGGTATCGCAGGAAAAAGCTCCGAAAAAAAAGGTGAGCTTCTCACAGACACGATTATGCTAGCAAGTATCGATACTAAAAACCACCGTGCAGCGCTGATGTCACTTCCGCGCGACCTTCTTGTAGAGACAAAAAATGGCATCAATAAAATAAACACCTTCTACGGCATCGGCATGAGAGAAAATCGCTCCGCACATAAAATTGTAGAGGCAGTAGAAATTGTCACAGACCAAGAAGTACACTACTACTTCGTTATGGACTTCGATGGATTCGAAAAAATCGTCGACACACTAAACGGTATAAACGTCTCGGTTCCACGGACAATTGATGATCCGCTCTATCCCGGTCCAGGCTACAGCTACGAACCATTTTATATTGAAAAAGGATTTCATAGCCTTGATGGCAAGACTGCACTCAAATACGTCCGTTCAAGATATGACGATCCAGAAAGTGATTTCGGACGTGCCAAAAGGCAACAGCAAGTACTCAGAGCATTACGCAACAAGGCACTCTCAATAGGAACACTATCAAATCCATTTACACTAGTAGCTTTACTCGATACACTTGGAAGTCATGTGACAACAAATATCTCCACAAGTGAAATCAGAGCTGTTGGATCACTCATTAAAAAAGTAGACACGCAAAACATGACAACAGTAGTCATAGATGCATGGAAGCCAGAAAGTCTCTTGCGAAGTGTCTTCAAAAAAACACCTGTCGGCAACCTAGCAGGTCTCACGCCACGCAGCGGTGACTGGGAAGAAATTGCACAATATGCAGAAAATATTTTTACCTTAGAAAAAATCACACTCAGACGAGATGCGATTACAGCTGAAATGCCCTCTCTCACAATTATCAATGCAAGCGGACAAGATCGCGTTGGAAATCGAATAAAGACGTTGCTAGCTGGTACAGGCTTCACAAATATCACCGTAAAAAATGCGAAAAAAAGTGACACAAGAAACACCACAATTCTCTTAGATAGGACAGCTAGTCAAAAACCCTTCGCATTAGACGAATTAACCAAACGCATAAAGCCAATAAACACTACCAAACTACCAGAAGAATATGCGATATACATTCCAAAAAATAACCTTAAAACAAATAAGGACAGCAACAAAAACCAAAAAGTAAAAAAAATCAGTCAAGAAAACGAGGACGCAGCAACAATTGACTTCGTACTCATCCTTGGCGAAGACCTTATTAAAAAACACGCATATGAACCAGCAACCAGAGAGTCTGTGGAAAAAGATTATAAACTGCTTCCACCAAAAAAGTAAAAAAATCGCTGTGAATAAGAAAAAAATCATCGTTGGTCTAGGTAATCCTGGCAAAAACTACGAAAGCACCAGGCACAATGCTGGATTCCTTTGCGTTGAGATGATTGCACAAAATCATATGGCAGAAAAATTCACTCTGGAAAAAAAATTTAAATCACTCGTTACAGAGTATACAGACGCCATCGGACAAAAAACGATTCTCGTAAAACCGCAAACATTTATGAATGGCTCTGGCGAAGCTGTAAAAGCCATCATAGACTTTTACAAATCTGACATCACTACTGATGTAGTCATCATCCATGATGATCTCGATCTACCTCTCGGACATTACAAAAAGTCACACAATCGTGGTCCAGCAGGTCACAATGGCGTTCGTGACATTATCGAAAAATGCAAAACAAGAAACTTTAAGAGGTTACGCATCGGCATCGACAAGCGCACGCAGATACAAAAACAAAACATGTCAGGCAGTGACTATGTGCTAGGAAAATTCACGCAAAGCGAAAAAGAACTTCTCAAAAAAACACTACAAGAAATCACACTAAACTAGGAATATGAAAAAGAAAGTAAGTAAATAAATAGGACTTACGCACGTGAGTGTAATTTTAACAACAAAATACACCGAGTGCGTAAGTCCTAATAAAAAAACACTATTCTGACCATCGGTACAGGAACAGTAGCAAGGAGGAGGACGCCACAGAACCCCTGAATAAATCAGCCAATGGGCAGAATACTGTCTTTTTAACGACGATTTGAGAAACACAAAATCGCAACATAGAATCCTAGCATGAACGCTAATTTACGTCAAATCAGATACCATAATATACGTCCATGAAAAATCCAGATCATTCTTATCTCCACGCCCTAAACACTATTGCTGGCATTGGATCAGAAAAACTGCGCATGCTAGCACACACCTTTCCTTCGTTCAAAGATGCCTGGCATTCCCACCCGAGCACGTTACAAAAAGCAGGTCTCAGTAAAAAAATTTGTAACACAATCATACAGACACGAAAAACACAGGATCCATTAGCGCTCTGGAAAAAGATCACTACACAAAATATTTTTCTACTAGAGCATGGAGGTCAATATTATCCTAAAATTCTACAAAACGCACCAAAAGCACCGTATGTCCTCTATGTAAGAGGTGACCACACGATTCTCGAACAACCAAGCGTCGCAATCGTTGGTTCGCGCAAATTCAGTAACTACGGCAAACAATCTGCTACACGATTGTCATGCGATCTTGCAGAAGCTGGTGTACACATCGTAAGTGGACTAGCTCTTGGCATCGACGCAATAGCACACGCAGGAGCCCTACAGGTAAAAAATGCTGGCAAGACAATTGCAGTCCTCGGCGGCGGAATCGATGACAATGCAATCGCGCCACGCACACACATCAACCTCGCGCAAAAAATCTTAAGTAGTGGCGGGACACTCATCTCGATGTATCCACCTGGCACAAAACCAAGTGCAGGCACATTTCCCGCACGAAACAGTATAATGGCGCATATCTCTAGCGCAACACTCGTCATAGAAGCAACGCACAAATCTGGCACACTTATTACCGCAAACATTGCACACGACGCAGGCAAGCTACTCTTTGCCATTCCAGGCTCAATATTTGCAGATCAATCTGTTGGTGCAAACGAACTAATCTCCAACAACAAAGCCACGCTAGTACAAGATGCAAACACTATCCTCTCAAAAATTGGTATCACAAAAAATCAGAAAAAAATCAAAAAATTTATCCCAAAAAATGCGACACAAGTAAAAATTTACAATTGTCTCTCTAGAAATCCAGAGGGTCTTACAATTGACAAAATAATAAGAAAAACTAAACTAAAAGGAGCAGATATTACACAAGAACTTGTCATACTCGAAATTGATGGTATAGTACAAAATCTCTGTGGTACAAAATACACGCTCATATAGCAAAAAGATATCTGCAGGACACAAACAAAAAATAAGAAGTCATTACTTTCCTTTCTATGGATTTATTAATCGTCGAGTCCCCTACAAAAACGAAGACAATTGGAAAATACCTTGGCAAGAATTATACAGTCACCTCGTCGGTTGGACACATACGTGACCTCCCTAAAAGCAATAAAATAGCAATCGACATAGATGCTGGCTTTATTCCCAAATACGAAATCTCAGACAAAAAACATCAAGTTGTAAAAGAACTCATTTCACTCGGAAAAAAAGCAAACACAATATATCTAGCAACTGACCCTGACCGCGAAGGTGAGGCAATTGCATGGCACATCGCCCAAATACTGATAGAAGCAAAAATTTCGTCAAATAAAATGAAGCGTGTTACCTTTAATGAAATCACAAAAAGCGCGGTAAACGAAGCACTAGATAATCCAGGAAAAATTGATGAGAACCTACGCAAAGCACAAGAAGCACGACGTGTGCTCGATCGTCTTGTGGGGTACGATCTTTCAGGAATTATATGGAAAAAAGTACGATATGGACTTAGCGCAGGACGAGTACAGTCCCCTGCCCTAAGAATTCTTGTTGCACGCGAAAAAGAAATTAAAGCATTCATCCCAGATCTTTTCTGGGTACTAACCGCAGACTTAAAAGGGCAAAAATCTGAAACACTTACATTCACCTGCAAAGAAGATTTCAAGGTAGAAATGGAAGGTAAGGATGAAAAACAAAGAAAAAAAGCTGTAAGTGATACAGAAAAAACTGTAAAAGACATTCTCACGAAAGCAAAAAAAGGCGACTGGGAAATCAAAGAAATTAAAGAAACACCTCGCAAGCGCGCACCATATGCACCGTTCACAACATCCACACTGCAACAAGCAGCTAGCTCTCGCCTCGGGTTCTCACCTTCTCGCACCATGCGTACAGCACAGCGCCTCTATGAAGCAGGTCACATTACCTACATGCGAACTGACTCTGTCACCCTCAGCAAAGATGCACTAAAAACAATCGAAAAGGTCATCATCGGAAACTATGGCAAAGAGGTTCACGAGCAGCGCGCATACAAATCCCGTGCAAAAAACGCACAAGAAGCACATGAAGCAGTACGACCTTCTGACGCAAGCAAAAAAAGCGCAGGTTCTACAGACGATCAGAAACGACTATATGAACTCATCTGGGCACGCACAGTAGCAAGTCAAATGATCGATGCCCAGGTTAAAAACACGAGGATCACCGCAAATATCACAAATGAAGAGATACCTGATTTTAATTTAAAAGGTACACAAGTCATAAAGCCTGGATGGCTCTTAGCAGATCCTGCAGCACGCTCTGAAGATGTTGATCTACCACAGTTTGCAACAGGTGACAAACTAGATTGCAAAGATGTCGCCGAAGAACAAAAAGAAACAACGCCACCAGGACGCTACAGCGAAGCCGGCTTAGTCAAAGAACTGGAAAAGCGTGGTATCGGTCGCCCAAGTACATACGCATCAATCATAAAAACCATTCAAGATCGAGGGTACGTAGAAAAAGAAGGACGTTCACTCAAACCAACAGATACTGGCGAAGTGGTAAGCGATTTTCTCGAAGCACATTTCGCACAGTACATCTCAGACACATTCACTGCAGAAATGGAAAATGAACTCGATGAAATTGCTCGTGGCGAAAGAGACTACACAAAAACACTTACTGACTTCTACACACCATTCCAAAAAGATGTCGAAGAAAAAGAAAAACTCGACAAAGCAACCGATCTTGGTGAAGCGGATCCACAAATGAAATGTCCACAGTGTAAAAGTGGCATGATCATCAAACTTGCAAAGACAGGACGATTTCTTTCATGTGATACCTTTCCTCAGTGTCAAGGTGCACGCACGGTAGAAGGTAAAGAACTCGAAGGCCCAAAAGAAACAGGAGAAGACTGCCCGCAATGCGGACCACAAGCAAAGCCTCGCGCAAAAACACATGGGCGTTTAATCGAACGCGAAGGAAAATATGGAAAATTTATCTCATGCAATAACTACCCCAAGTGCAAGTTTATTAAAGAAGATCCCCATGAAGTAGCGAAAAAGAAAACTGGTGTAAAATGCCCACAGTGTTCAAAAGGCGAAATGATGGAAAGAAATGGTCGTTTCGGTCCATTTTATAGTTGCACTGAGTACCCAGAGTGCAAAAATGCTATCAAAGCAAAACCAACTGGTAAGTATTGTAGTCATAAAAGAGAGGATAAAGAAAATCAGACATGCGGCGCCCTTATGATGGAAGGAACAAAAACAATTCCAGAACGCTGCAGTGACAAAGCATGTCCAAATCACAGACCAGACAAATTAGAGAGAAAATAAAGTAATCTAGCCTCACAAAAGATCATCTCTTGTATCACTACATTATTTTTCAATATTCTTACTTCTCTTATAAATCGAAAGTTCTAAGGCATATAACATCGCTAAAATATCAGCGATCTGGTAAGGTGTCAATGCATCTACGTGAGAAAGAATCTCATTCTTCTTTTTGGTTGACAGTATAGGACTGTCCAGGATGATTGTAGTGAATTCTTGTTGATTCATATTTTTTGAAGACTTGCGCACTTAAGTGTAATTTAGAAAAAATCAAGGCTTTTCACGAGCCATAGTTTACCTATAGTGAGTGAAAAACGTAAATTTTAACGACATAGTACGCCGAGTGCGTAAGTCTATTTTTATCAAAATGTTGCTTTAAATTGTGCCGAAATTTCCTTCATATCATAGGAAGTTGCGACAGACAAAGCCATAGAAACACGACCAGCATCGTGCTGAAAAGAAAAACGTACATTCTCATTTGTCATGACATGGACGAGAGCTGACGCAAAACTCCCAGCATTATCAACATTGCGAGCATAATCCAAAAGCGCTCTTACGGACACACTTTCATCTATTCTGTGTTCATGATGATTTTGAAATGACATGTGCGAAGAAATATCTGTATCATTCGCTTCGTCATAAGCAAGGAAAACCTTGTCTTGCATCTGCTCTAGACCATCCTCTAGTGCATTGTTTAATTGGTCCTGCACCCCATGCAAAGCAAGAGATATACCTAAATCTCCCACAAACTTCGTAAGTGTACT
>CALIRC010000099.1 GCA_938044295.1 Minisyncoccota bacterium | reverse complement strand
AACCGTGGATTGTGCGAAAGCAATATTGATGCCTGACTCCTATCTATGGAGTAACGTAGTAAACTTTTTGTGCAAAGGGTTTTGCAATATTTCTGTAAGGGACATTTTCGATTGCTATGTAAAAATGGCTTTTCTTATCTTTGACAAAATACTAAGAAAAGGATAAAATTATACATACTATATACTGATTTCTGCAAATTTTCTGAAACGATTCTTAATATTATATATGAATAGTGTGGCAGCGAATATGCCACTTTTTTTATCAGATATGATGATTATTGGTCAGGAAAATAATGCTCCACGCAGAGCAAAGATTGGGACGTTTCATCACAGCGTTGCAGATTTTTCCGTGGTCGTACCAACACGTGGAAGCCAAGAAAATATCACAAGAACAGTGCATATGCTCGAAGGAGCATTTCGTGATACACCGTACGAGGTAGTGTTTGTGGATCGTGGAAACGAAGATTCATCTCAACAGATAGCATACTACAGAGAGCATGGAGTTGATATACATATTGTCAGTATCGATGCGGCCACAGAATGCACGCTTTTATTAGAGGCGAGTACACTTGCAACTGGACATACTGTATGTTTTTTGAGTCCAGAACTCACAAACATGGAAGAAGCAATCCGAAAAGTAGCGCACGCAATGAACGATCCAGAATGTGATTTGGTGGTAGTAGCTGGTGCAGTTTCTGGACCGACAGATACCGTTCTTGTAGCATGTCAGCGCGAGGTACTTGACAGAGAGCTGATAGTTGATCCTGAAAATATCATCGCAACGCTACTGACTGGCGCAGATCAATCGCGCGTATTTCGCATCCCATACAGCGAAAAAAGTCATCTACCTGAGCCAGTACAGGAACATGTTACAACACAGCCAGTAAAACAAACCCAAAAGAAAGTACAGTCAAAAGCTACATCAACATTTATACCAGCAACGACCCAGGAGCATGTAATCGCTAAACGTGAACACAACAAACGAGAACGTCGCGGCCTTTGGATCTTTCTTGGGATCGTTCTCTTGATGATTTTTATTACATCTGCAATCGTTTTTATCGCACTAAAAAGCGGAATAGGGGGAGAAACGATTTTTCAAATGCTCTTTATGGGGTTTGCGCTACTATTGTGTACGCAGGGCCTCTTTGCACTATTTTTAATGCTGTACACGTGGGAAGATCCTGAGCGGATGAAACGCGGTCGTTCTCCAAAAGAGTTTGCACCTCCAGAGAAGTCATTTACTGTGATGATACCAGTGCGTCATGAAGAGGCGGTAATCGGCCAAACTTTAGCCACAATCGCATCAGTAAACTACCCAACTGATCTTGTGCAAATTCTCGTTATCTGTAGCGATGATGATACAGGGACAATTAGAGCAGTGGCAGAAGCGAATCAAGAAATTGGTGCTCCAAATATCCATCAAGTCGTCTACGATGCCGAACCTACATGCAAACCAAATGGACTCAATCATGCATTGGCAGAGTCAACAGGTGACGTAGTTGTCATCTTCGATGGAGAGGATGAGCCGCACCGTGACATCCTGAACGTCGTTAATACAGTGATACTCAGAGACGGTGCAGATGTCGTGCAATCAGGTGTGCAGCTTATGGATTATCGTAGCCACTGGTTTTCAATGTTCAACGTTATGGAGTATTATTTTTGGTTTAAGTCATCACTACATTTTTTTGCAAAATCAGGCATGATGCCACTTGGAGGGAATACAGTTTTTTTTGATCGAACATTTCTCGAGCGTGTTGGGGGGTGGGACAACTATTGTCTGACCGAAGATGCAGATATCGGCATTCGCATGTGTAATCTCGGCGCAAAAACCTCTGTGGTCTATGATGAAAAACACACAACACGCGAAGAGACGCCACCAACTGTGGCAAGCTTCATCAAACAGCGCACACGTTGGAGTCATGGATTTCTTCAGATTTTGCTGAAAGGTGCATGGCTAAAACTACCACGATTTCATCAAAAATTTCTTGCATGCTATCTTACACTGTGGCCACTAATGCATGCACTTCTATTCCTCTACATTCCCATATCAATTTGGTTTGCGCTCACACACAAAATTCCTGCATATATTGCAGTCTTAGTAAATCTACCTTTACTAATAGTATTGATGCACTTTGCCTTCTTTCTTCTGGGATTATGGCAGTTCACCCGCGACTACAAGTTAACTTTTCCTATTTGGATGCCTTTGAAAGCTTTAATTTTCTATATCCCATATCAAGTGCTTCTAGGTCTTGGAGCATTCCGCGCTTTGTGGCGACTTGTGAAAGGTGATCTGACATGGGAGAAAACAGAACATACAAATGCCCATCGGACAAACACGCAAAAAACGCAGACCGTTCATAATGAATTACTAGAACATCCATGAAAAAACGATATGAAATCATTTTAGTGGTATGTATTCTCGCAATCTCAGCCGTTGCGCACGGTTTAAATATGTTCCACTACCCATACTATGAAAATGATGAAGGGACATATATGTCGCAAGCATGGTCACTTATGGAAGAAGGAGAGTTAGCACCATACACATACTGGTATGACCATGTACCTTTCGGATGGATTTTAATTGCCGGATGGTCTCACATCACTGGTGGGATGTTCGTCTTTGGTGATGCAGTCGCGTCTGGACGCATATTAATGTTTTTGATGCACATTGCTACAACTTTTTTCCTTTATTTTGCAGTGCGACGAATCAGTGGAAGTATGTTTGCAGCTACAGTCGCATCACTTGTTTTTGCGCTCACACCGATGGGAATCTACTACCATCGTCGCGTATTACTCGACAACATCATGATGTTTTGGCTTTTTATGGCACTGGCATTAATCCTGAAAGAAAAACTGAGGATGCGACACGTATTTTTTAGTGGTATTGCAAGTGGTCTCGCAGTAGTCTCTAAAGAGAATGCGGTCATTTTTGCACCTATATATCTCTATATAATTTGGATTAAATCCCATCTCTCTAATCGACTGTTTTCAGTCCTTCTGTGGCTAGCAATCATGGGTGTAATCGTGATCACATATCCACTCTATGCACTTATAAAAGGAGAGCTTTTTCCACCTGGGCCTGGTGACGAGCATGTAAGTCTTCTCTACACACTTTCATATCACATGACACGTGGGACAGACGTACCATTCTGGGATCCTACAAGTGAATTTTACAATGCATTTCTTGTATGGCTTCTAAAAGACCCCTTTATCATGATCGCAGGACTTTTCAGCGCATTTGTTATGACAATTTTTGCTATTTGGTACAAACCATTTCGTATTCCAGCTTTGTTTACAATTTTTTCAGCCGGCTTTCTCGCACGTGGTGGGCTGATCCTTGACTTCTACGTCGTTTCACTAATTCCATTTTTGGCAATGTGCATTGGTATGCTTTTGCAAAAGGTCGTTGCATCCCTATGTCATGGCAGTAAGATTGCATACCGTACGCTCACAACAATTTGCCTTGTGCTTGTAATAGTTCTGGGATCAACATTCTCGACGGAGCACTACACTGCAGATGAAGTAACTCCACAACTTGACGCAGTAGCGTGGGTAAAAGACAATTTACCAGCAGACACAAATATTGTTATTGATAATGCTATATACATGGAGCTAAGAAATCCTGACGATGGTCCTGTGTATCATAATGCTGATTGGTTTTGGAAGGTTGAGCGTGATGAAGAAATTCGCTTAGAAAAGTACGAGGGAGATTGGAGGAATGTTGATTACATTATTGCATCACATGAGTTTTACAATCTTGTTCGTCGCTACGAAATCCCTTTTGTAAAAGAGGCAATGGATCACGCAAATATTGTAAAACAATGGGGACCACTTTCAAAAGGAACGCATGTTAACTATGCAAAGTACATCTCAACAAATGGCGATTGGGCAATGATCTACAAAGTAAAAGAAGATGATGTAATCGAACAAGAAAACATCTGGAATGCATATAAGGAGAAATTTATTCGGTCATACGGCCAAGTTATAGAGCCATATCAAAACGAAAGAACAACATCTGAGGCACAATCATATGCAATGATCAGAAGTGTTTATATGGATGATCAAAACACATTTGATGGCGTCTGGTCATGGACCAAAGACCACCTTCAGCATCGAGCAGATGACAAACTCCTTTCATGGATATGGGCAAAAGATGAATCCGGGGAATACAGACTAGAAGATTCTGGTGTTGCAACAGATGCAGACACAGATGCAGCAATGGCACTACTCTTTGCATATAAGAAGTGGGGGGAAGAAAAATATAAAGAAGATGCACTCATATT
Organism: Minisyncoccota bacterium; assembly: GCA_938044295.1. Lineage (GTDB taxonomy): Bacteria > Patescibacteriota > Minisyncoccia > Moranbacterales > JAHDCW01. Next base: position 4,145 of record CALIRC010000099.1, on the reverse strand, counting down.
AATACGAGATCTATGGGATCACGCTGTTTTACAAATTGGTCAGAATTACTATATGGGACCAAGTACAAGTCCCAACAGGGATAACACATTTCTCTACAACCCATCATATTTTTCACCGGCTGCATATCGTATGTTTGCCGAAGTCGACCCGACGCATGATTGGGAGGCTTTGATCGGTAGTGGCTATAGACTACTTGAAAGCATGCAGGGAAATGGAGGCGATGGTGACACACTCCCTGCAAATTGGATTACCCTAAATCAGAGAACAGGTGCTATTGGTTCAGCGGATGCATACATTGACAAAGGCGCAGAGCTCTACGGCTATGACAGCTTCCGCGTACTATACCGTGTTGCACTGGATGCTGCCTGGTATGATGAAAAACAAGCTTTCGAATACCTTCGAGCATACATTCCCTTTATTACTAAACAAAAAAACGCTAATTCGTTTGCTGCAGAATATACGACAAATGGAGAACCACAAGGCACAAATAGTAATGTCTCTACAGAAATTGGTTTACTAGCAGCACTCATAATGATTGAGCCGGTGCAAGCGAGAGAAATGTTTGAGGATCGTGTAGAAGGGACCTTTAATGAGGAGGGATTCTGGGGCGATCAAAATGACTATTATGCACAGAATTGGGCATGGTTTGGAACAGCATTTTACAGAAACAATCTATCAAATCTATGGCAAGATGATCTTAGGAGATAAAGAAGAAATTGCCAATAGGACTTTTGTATTGACAAAAAAGTAAGAGTAGGTATAATAAATCTAACAACAAAACCAACAGAATGTAGGCCAAACGCCCATCGGCACAAGTGGCTTCAGTATGTTGGTGATTTATATTTTTTTAGGAGCAAAGATAAACATCTAAATAACGAAAAGATGCCAACAATAAACCAGCTCAAGCGTAAACCACGCAAAAGCAAGAAATCAAAGACAAAATCGCCAGCGATGACGTACGTGTTCAATACACTCAAGAACAGGCCTATAGATTCACAAGGACCGTTCAAAAGAGGGGTGTGTGTAAAAGTATCCACAATCACACCTAAAAAACCAAATTCAGCACTCAGGAAAATTGCTCGTGTAAAGCTAACAAATGGCATGGAGGTAACAGCCTATATCGGTGGTGAAGGACATAATCTCCAAGAGCACTCCATCGTCATGATTCGTGGTGGTCGCGTAAAAGATTTGCCAGGAGTACGTTATCATGTCGTGCGAGGAGTATTAGATTGCGCAGGAGTTGACGGTCGCAACAGGGGTCGTAGCAAATACGGAACAAAAAAACCTAAAGCAGCTAAGTAACACAACCGACAAACTACAAATATTGCGTAGTTTAAGTACGTGTGAATAATAAATTTCATATTTAACCTCTCGTTCTATGCCTAGAAGAAAACGAACATTTAAGAAATCATGGCGACAAGATCCAGTCTACAGCAACATGTTGGTAGGACGTTTTATTGGTCAGATTATGCTTGATGGCAAGCGTTCTATTGCGGAAAAAATTGTCTATGATGCCTTTGACATCATTCATGAAAAAACAAAAAAAGGTGGTCTCAATGTCTTTGAGCAAGCACTTAAGAATGTATCGCCACTCGTAGCGCTTAAATCTCGTCGCATCGGTGGCGCAAATTACCAAGTACCAGTACCTGTGATTGGTGATCGCAGACAAACACTCGCAATGCGATGGATTAAAGAAGGATGTCGCAAACAAAAAGGGAAAAGTATGGCAGAAAAACTTGCAAATGAACTACTTTTAGCTGCAGAAAAAGAAGGAGTTGCGATGAAAAAACGAGAAGAAACACACAGGCAAGCAGAAGCAAACAAAGCATTTGCACACTTCGCATAAAAAAATTAAAAAAAGTACTGCATGTAAAAAAGTCATGAACATGCGTGCGCTAATTTCTAACAACGAAAAAATATGTCTCGAAAAACCTCACTCGATATGGTTCGTAATATCGGTATCATCGCACACATCGACGCAGGCAAAACAACAACAACCGAACGTATACTCTACTACACTGGCATGAGTCACAAAATCGGTGAAGTACATGATGGTGATGCAACAATGGACTGGATGGAACAAGAACAAGAGCGAGGTATTACAATTACTTCTGCAGCAACAACATGTTTTTGGAAAGAGTATCAGTTTAACATTATCGATACACCTGGACATGTTGATTTCACAGTAGAAGTAGAGCGATCGATGCGTGTACTTGATGGTGGTGTCGTGTGTTTTGACGGGAAAGAAGGTGTAGAACCTCAATCCGAGACTGTTTGGCGTCAAGCAGATAAATACAAAGTGCCACGAATTTGCTTTATCAATAAAATCGACAAAGATGGAGCGGATTTTGACCGAGCATACGAGTCTATCGTAAATCGCCTTACACCACATGCAATTCCAATGCAGGTGCCAATCGGAGAGCGCAGTGAGTTTGAGGGTGTTGTTGATCTGATCACCATGAAAAAGGTTACCTTTGATGGCAAGATGGGAGAGAATGTGGTTTATACAGATGATATTCCAGAGGAATTAAAAGACAAAGCCCAAACATGGAGGAACAATCTTATCGAAAAAGCAGTAGAGCAAGACGATGCGCTCATGGAAAAATACCTCGGTGGTGAGGAGATAAGCGAACAAGAGCTTAAGGGTGCAATCCGTAAGGGTACAATCGCAAATACGCTTATCCCAGTTTATACAGGGACAGCACTGCAAAACAAAGGTGTACAACTTATCCTTGATGCAGTAGTAGACTTTTTGCCATCACCTAATGAAATTCCACCAATCGTAGGAACAGATCCAGATGATCCAGAAAAAGAAATTTCTAGAGAAGCAAATGATGAGGCTCCATTTAGTGCGCTTGCCTTTAAAGTAGCTACAGATCCATTTGTAGGACAGCTTATATTTTTCCGTATCTACTCAGGATCACTAAAATCAGGTTCCTATGTGTACAACACAACAAGTGAATCCAAAGAGCGCGTAGGCCGAATCTTGCGAATGCACAGCAATGATCGCGAAGAAGTTGAAGAGCTATTTTCAGGTGAAATTGGAGCACTTGTCGGTATGAAAAATACGAACACTGGAGATACATTGACAGATCCTGATCATCGCGTCATTCTTGAATCAATTGAATTTCCAGAGCCTGTAATTTCTATTGCTGTCGAACCAAAAACAAAAGCTGATCAAGAAAAAATGGGAGTCGCACTTGGAAAACTCTCCGGAGAAGATCCATCACTGCGAGTACATACTGATGAAGAAACTGGACAGGTGATCATCGCTGGAATGGGCGAATTGCATCTTGATATTATCGTAGATAGGCTTAAGCGTGAATTTCAAGTAGAGGCAACAATAGGACAACCACAAGTATCTTATCGAGAAACTATTACAGCGGACGCCGAAGGCGAAGGAAAATTTGTCAGGCAGTCTGGCGGTCGTGGACAGTATGGACACTGTAATGTGCGTGTAGAGGCGCAAGAACCTGGTAGTGGTTTCGAATTTGTAGATGAAATAAAAGGTGGATCAATCCCGCAGGAGTATATTAAACCAGCATCAAAAGGCATGGAGGAGGCGCTCGACAATGGTATCCTTGCTGGCTATCCAATGGTAGATGTAAAAGTGACGCTCTTCGATGGATCTTACCATGATGTGGATTCATCAGAAGCAGCTTTTAAAGTCGCAGGATCAATGGCGATCAAAGATGCAGTAAAAAAGGCAAAACCTGTAATTCTCGAACCAATTATGAAAGTAACAGTCACAACGCCAGAAGAATTTATGGGTGACGTCGTCGGTGATGTGAACTCTAAGCGAGGCATCATCAAAGAAATGAATGACCGCGGAGAAGGAAATGCAAAGGTGAAGGAAATCGATGCAGAAGTACCACTTTCATCAATGTTTGGATATGCTACGCAATTGCGTTCCATGTCGCAAGGTCGAGCAAGCTATGCAATGGAATTTCTCCACTACGCTGAAGCACCTAAAAATGTCGCAGATGAGATCATGGGTGCAAATGAGTCTAAATAAACAGAAGCGATTAGAAAAAACCTCCACAAGGAGGTTTTTTCGTATGCATTGCACACACAAAAATGCCATACTATTTCAAAGTATTTTCATGCAGTGATATCACAGCATTCGAGGAAAGAGAAATTGTGA
>CALIRC010000098.1 GCA_938044295.1 Minisyncoccota bacterium | reverse complement strand
ACTTTGTAACTTTTCCTTTTGATTTTGCTGTGGGGTATTTCTCTGCTGATTTTTTTAGCTTCTCGTCTATATCGATACCTGCGTCGTGTACCATATGGAGGCCCAATAGTAGACGTCTGCTAATTCGTCTACAAGACTTCTTTGATATCAGTTCCTTTGCCTTTTTGGATTTTGTTATCTTAGAGCCTGTCAGTGATTTTTGTCCGACCCTCTAGAAAGTATAAAAAAATCCGCTTGACCATTGCGATTAAGCGGATTTTCGTGTATCGCCTCAGAAATTGCATCTGAGGACCTGAAAATAACTAAATGAAACGAGCTCATTTGATATCTGGCCACATTATATACTTCTATACAGGCCAGACATAGCACAGAATCCGATCCTTCTTGAATCCGCTTTTTTCTGATTTGCGGATTGTTTCAGGGTCTTGCGCTGCCCTGTGCGACTTTTTCTCAGAGTGGTATAACCGCCACAGAGATCGCGTACCAGGAAGTTGTCTTGTGGGGCACCGAAAGGTTGCGTGACCGCGACTGTACCCATCTCTAACGCCTTCCGTCGGCGATGTCGAAGGAACATGACTCCTTCTTCCATTATGCCAGTTGAAGTGAATGAGCGCTGTTCCTGCAATCCATTTCTTTACTGAGTATGCGCCAAATACACCACCTTCACGTCGCCACTCCGTATTTCCTATTAGACTGCTGTGATCCGGTGTGAAATAGTAGCTTTGTGAAGTAAGGTTTGTCGCACGTTTTACTATCATCACACTTGTAGGGAGACATGTTTTCTTCACACTTCCGATATAGACTTTTCCCACATCCTCTCCTACACGATCATCCAGCACATAGACTCTGTAAGTATACGCAACGCCATTTTGCCGGTTTCTGATGTCAAACAAGAATACTCCGTTTGAATTTGCATCCACTCCACCGACAAATCCGTTTTGATCGTGGACATGTACACGTAGCGTTTTCGTGCCATTAGGATCTGACACGACACCAGTGATGTAGTTACAACTTACACCTCCCAAACTCCCTTTTGGTGGCAACGGCTTTGCGTCCACTTGCAGTATGCCAGATTCACCACAGCTTCCTGGATGCATAATCGGAAAAGGATTTTGTGTTTTCGCTAGACACACTTTCTTGGTCTCCTGACCAACTGCGTGGGATCTTCCTGAAATGCTGAGCTCTCTGGTCTCGCCTGCCTTCAATGGCGGTATCGACAGTCTCCTCACTAGAGTATTATCACTAGAGTATTCCAGCACAATACTCCCGGGTGTGATGAAGTCAGTATCATTCGTGATGCTGTAGTGAAGCATCCAGAGATCACCCTGCTTCGTCACATCGCTCTCCATCTTACCTATACGCAGATCCCATACAGGCACTTCCACGATCGTGAACTTCTCTACTCTGGATGCGTTGTTGCCTTCACCTTCTTCACGAATTTCATCATCGTCATCGACAAATGCTTGCAACTGCAGCTCCGATCCAGGTGGTGCGTCCGGTACGACGTAGTTGATTACTTCGACTGAAGTACCATCTTTCTCAACGAGGTTTTTTACGTCGAACTCTAGATCTTCCTCAGAGTTTGGTACTTCCTCCCAACTAGTAATCCCTGCCACACGAGCGAGAATTTTACCGTCGATTGACTCAGAACTGCCATTTCTCACATCAGAAACTATGACATCTCTGTTCGATACTTCTGCTTCCAGCTGAAGTTGGACAATCTGCCCTGGATAGACATCCTCACCTCGACCATCATCACTGTTGGCACTAATTTCCTCGCCATAGTAGAAGACGTCGAAATCTGGTGTGATATCTGGCGCCGTTCCAGTCACTGGTGATTGCTCTACCTGTGTAACGGCTTCGGAAGTAACTTTTACCGTTACTTGCTCTGTGTTACAGGAAGCATAAGTTGCGGTAGTTAGACCTGAGCTCAAAAGCCCATATATTATCTTTCTGAATATTTTCATTACATATCCCCTCTTATATCAGACATTGCGGCGGAATGCCGTATGATTGACAGAATTTTACGTTGCCTGGATATGGATCAGCTTCTGACTCATCCAGCTCTCTGACCAGTTGTGCGTTGTTGTTTCTATCAACCTCATACCACTTTGTTGCAAAATGACAGTAGCCGCTATCCCACGCGAGATTACTATTGCGATCTTTTGTGAGGATTATGGTATTCTGCTCTGACTCATTTTTAACGAGAAATGTCTTAGGGTCTTCCCAATCGCTTATTACCCATTCTTCATTTCTTGCATCGTAATTTGCGTAGGTTGTGCCGATTTGTGAATGAAAAAAGCTAGCTCTATCTCCCCTAACTGGAGGACAAAAATTTCTGAGCTCCATATGAGTGTGCACAACCCCTTTTGCCGCTCCAGTATCACCCATTTTTCCTAGCTCATCCCCTTTTTTGAAAGGCTTTCCTGGTGATAAAGTTGGTGCATCTCTCAAATGAAGAGCAACGTGACATAAATCTCCTCCAGATTCTCCCTTCTTGGGATATCTAACTAAAATAGCAAAGCCTAAGGTCTCTGGATCATTGTTAGACTTTTTTAAACTAGTTATTGTTGCCTCAACCACCCCATCCCACACTGCTACAATTGGAGTACCGCTTTTACCCCAAACATCAACACCAAAATGAGTTCTTTCTCCCCAACTGGGATACTGTCTATGGTGATATGTATACGTCGGAATGTGTGCATCAGAGCCGGGTACGGCAACTTGCCAAAATGGCTTTTCTGCAAAGGCAGGATTGGCGCATAGCATGGTAGCCACTAGAATTAATTTATTAACGTACTGTTTCACTTTTACTCTCCTCTATAATTTCAGTGATATGGACTATAATCTTGTCGTCCATGAAAATCTTCACATTATGAAGATTTTTAAGACAGCATGATTTATGAAACTGAAATAGAATCAAGAATCGCTCGCAGAGTTTTATCAGAATTTAGATCTGCGCACCTTTGTATAAGCGTTTTATCGTCATTTTTAGAAAAGTCTTCTATAGATTCAAAAGAGATAAACAATGCTTTCTCTGTATCAGTTTTCAGTCTTATGTTGTTTCCCATGCTGAGACAGGTGTCAGCAGATAGATCAGTACCGATAATCTGTATTTTACTTGCATTAGCAATGTTATTTGTATTTCTAGGATCATAGTCAACTACGGCAAAGTAAAACTTTTTCATTTGATCGTTATTCGAAAGCGTCACTATATCATATTTACACACTTCTTCCTTTCCCTGAAAATCAACCTCACAACCTGAGATAGGGGTGAAGGGTAAAGCTTGCTTTTTACTAGAAACTACTGTGAATTCTTCATGTGGATATGCGAATGAAACTTCATCATTTTCAAAAACCTTCCAGTCGCTCGTGTCGAGAAGTTCTTCGTTGGTTTCTTCTGGTGCATTAGCAGGAGTATCAACGATTACTGTACTTGTTTTTTCGTTTGTGCATCCCATCAGAAAGAGTGGGAATATAAGTAGTGTCAAAAGTGTTTTTTTCATAGATTTGCGATAAATTTAATGGAAATGAACTATAGCACATGTACTAGTTTTAGTCAAGTTTTTGAAAACTACTTTGTCAACAGGTTTTTCTTGCTGATGTTTGGAACAGTTTTGGTTTGTGAGTTTTCTAAGAACACGCTCGAAACCGATCCATATCTTCAGCTCACCCATCACGCAGTTCAAATGACTTCCAAAATATCCATCGCGCGATTGCAAAGAGCATCAGCCTTTTCATTCCCCACTTCTCCATCGTGACCTTTGACCCAATGCCACGCTACATTTCTTTTTGACACTTCGACGTCGAGCATCATCCATAGCTCTTGATTTTTCACAGGCTTCTTCGCAGCTGTTTTCCATCCATTGCGCTTCCAGTTGACGATCCACTTAGTAATACCATCTTTGACATAAGTGGAATCAGTATAAAGATCTACTGCACAGCTCTCAGGACAAAACTGCAATCCCTTGATCGCTGCAGTAAGCTCCATCTGGTTATTTGTTGCAACCTTTTGACTACCAGAAAGTTCCTCTTCAGTATTTTCAAAACAAATGTACGCACCCCAGCCACCAATACCAGGATTACCACGTGAACCACCATCCGTATACACCGTATACATCGTACTATTTTCCATCAATATTTTTCTTTACATATTTATAAACATCTTCAGGTAAAAGTGTTGTTGTATCGACGATCATCGCATGTGGGCGACGCGTCATATACAACTGTATCGCATCATAAAAAGTATCTACCTTTTCAGGCGTCAAAATACCACCTGTGCCAAAGCCACGGTCTGTAGCACGTTGCAAGATCGTTGCCTTATCAGCGTTGAGGATAAATTCATGGATTGTAGCATCATAACGCTCACCGATCTCCACAAGATCTTCCAAATACTGTCGCGGCGCATCATGAGAATTAAAGAAAATCTTATCCACCAAAACATCAACCCCATGACCCAAAGCTCTCTCAACCATACCGAAAGCGACCTCAAAAGCCAGTTCGCTGCTCTGCGCCCTGTTTTCTCGAAAATGCGTAATCTGCTTTCGCACACGATCAATATCTACATGGACCATAAGCGTATAGTCTTGCACAAGTCTTTCACTGAGTGTCGTTTTACCAACACCACAAGGTCCATTAATGATAATCAGCTTCATAAAAATTATTTTTTCACAAAAACAAGATCACTTGTTGTTGAAAGTTTTTTATTATAGACAAACCCAGCTGGTGTAAGCGCATACAGATCTTCTACTTTTTTTAGCCGACCTTTGACGACTGCATTTGCCATCTCACCCCGCGCAAATTTTGCCGAAATACCAACGACTCTATACTGCTTTCCTTTGCGTACTTTGAAATGCGCAGTAATCACCTCACCAGAAATAGCACTGAAGTCTACAGCTTTAGCATACTCCATGGAAGCAAGGTTAAGAAGAATCTTTTCCTGTGACATTTTACCATCTACATAAGCAGTAAGTTCATCTCGCCAATAATCATACAAACCTCTGTATTGTTTCTTACCAACAGCGAAATCCAATCGCGTCCCCATTTCTAATCGGTAAGGCTTCATGTATGTGAGCGGACTAAGCAATCCATAGAACCCACTGATGATCCCAATGTGCTCATCGGCGTAGTGCCAATCAGACGATGTATAGCGATCCAATGAAAAACCTTTATACACATCTCCTGTGAATGCGCTCAACGCTTGCACAAAATTTTTCTCATCAAGATCATTTGTCACTTGTTTGGTGTAAGTACCAGACCATTTTTGAAAACGATCATAGTTAAGCGCTGCAAGTGCATCAGATATATGCATCAAATGCGCAATTTCTATTTGCGAAAGCACCTTTAACGTATGATGTAATTGTTTAGTCTTCACAGTGAAAAATGGTTTATGCCCAGTCGCAGGCATTTGCGTATAAGAACGCACAAAATCAAGGGACTTTGATGGTGAAAGTAAGATATACATAAATACTTTTTGAATTATGAATCTAAAGATGATACTTTTCGCATTTCCAAAACGTTTACTTGTGTTGTTGTTTTTCCGTTAAAGTGATTTGCTCTGACATTTCCTAGAATCTCCACATGATCACCCTGAGTAATCTCACCAATATTCTCAGCCAAGCCAAAACCAATACCTTCTAAGAGTCCACCGTCTTGCTGCTTATAAAAAACACACTTGATGTGCTTTCCTGTTTTACCGACAGCGCGTAAATTCTCAACAAGTAAGTTTGTTATCCATAGTACTGGCTCTTCATTACCATGTCCATAGGGTTCAAAACGTACAAGCTCTTCACATAAATCATGATCGATTTCTGTAGCACACACTTTCAAATCAGCAAAAATACCATCATCAGCTGTGACATCTTCTAGCTGTTCCTCTACCGATGCAGTAGCACGTGCAATAAACGCATTGATCTCTTTTTTTGCAAGTGTTGCACCAGCTGCACGCGCATGACCACCATGTTTGAGTAAATGATCCGAAGCAGCGTCCAGAACTTCCACGATATGTATATGCTCAGGCGATCGAAACGAGCCACGTACTGTGTCACCTTCCTCCATAAAAACACCAACAGGCTTACCATACTTATGGCAAATACGACCAGCAACGATACCCACAAGTCCGATTGGATAATCACCAGAAATAAAAATAAATGGTCGATCATGAAATGCTGCCTTCACTTCTTTTTCAGCTTTGTTAAAAAGCTTCTCTGTAAGTTTCCGCCTTTTCACATTTGTTGCATCAAGTTCTTTAGCACGGACATGTGCAAGCGCAGGATCAGTCTCCCGCATAAGCGCAAACGCATCACGCGCCTCCCCCATACGACCAGCAGCATTGATCCGCGGTGCAATTTGAAAAGCTACCGTCTGCGCATTAATGTCACCTCCGTCATATTTACCAATCTCCCCAACTGCAATCATCTCTTGATAACCCAATCGTCGAGTTTTCTGAAGAACGAGAAGTCCATATTTTACCAATAAACGATTTTCTCCACGAAGTGGCATACAGTCAGCAATCGTTCCAACTCCCACAATATCAAGTAACCATTTCAATTGTTCACTTTCACCTGGAAAAAATGTGCCATAAAGCGCTTCGACCACCTTAAACACACAAGCTGTTCCACACAGATCTCTAAAAGGATAGCCGCTATCAGGAAGTTGTGGATTGATAATCGCAATCGCTTCTGGTAAAATCTCAGGCGCAAGATGATGATCTACAACAATAGTGTCAACGCCCTTCTCTTTTGCATATGCAATTTCTTTTGCATTTGATGTGCCACAATCGACCGTGATCATGAGTGAGACTTCAGATGCCACAAAATCATCAATCGCATTCTCATTAAGTCCATGTCCATCATGGTGCTTACTAGGAATAGTCACTTCGCACGCTAGACCAAGCTTCTCTAAAGCTTCACTCATCAGTGTAGCAGCGCTAATCCCATCAACATCATGATCCCCAAAAACACCAACTTTCTCACCTTCTTCCAAAGCTCTGCCAACACGTTCTATGACTTTTTTCATCTGCACAAACAAATGCGGACTATGAGAATGCTCATCATAGTCAGGATAGAGAAATTCACGTGCCTGCTCTGCACTTTTAACTCCTCTATGAGACAAAAGTAGAGACGTTACAGGATGGATGTTCTCTAAATCAGAATGAGGTGCATGCGCATAGTCTTTAATCACCCATTCTTTAAGTATTGTTTTTTGTTTCATAACAGGTATTGTACAAGACAAAACCCACAAAGAAAACACTATTAAAAAAGGACCTCGAAGCGAAACGTACAAATTATAGAAAAATACTTTTAGTCAATTGCCAAATACAGAGCTCTGACATGAACTGAAATCGCTCCACCATCCTATCACGAAGTAAATAACGCGAGCATTGAAATCCTTTTGTCATACCGATCAGAAATACATATAACTCAGTATAATATCCCACTCAATTCATCTCAAAGTAAATAGATAAATGTAGCACTAGAGCTAATCTTAGCTATCACACCAACTAAAAACCACAAGAAATTTTTACTGCAAAAATTCTATGGACTCTACGAGATCCTCCATAATAATCTCACTATTTAAATATTGAAATTTCTCAACAATCTCTTTTGATGAACTTTTAAATGCAATGTCTGAAATACTTATACCATCATGACCTTCTGTTTGTGATTTTATGAAAAATTCAGTAAGCACATTATCTGAATATATACTTGCAAATGGTTCCGGATTCACAAACTGCCGCGAAACAAAGTTTGCGCCAGATTTTGTCTGTGACAGATGGCAATAATTAAAGAAATCATCTTGCATCTCTTCCTGACTGCAATAATGAACAATATCTGATTCACTTTGAATTGTGGTTCCCAGTAAGGTAAAATCCCCACCCTGCGGGGGAACATTTTGACTATACAATGATGTAGGCACCGCTAAAAATGTACCCCCAAATAATCCGTACTCAGTAGATTCTTGGAAGTTTTCAAATGCTAGATAATAGAGAAAACATGGATCATTCGCATTCTCAGGAAATTTTTTTGATTTGATCAAATTTCCTGATTTTGGATCAAGTCCGTACAGTGAACATTCTGTATGAGATTCCACTATATCACCAAAAATCTTGGGATATTTAAAACTAAAACCAAGAGTATCGTTCTTGTAGTATTTCAATTCTAAGTCAGCACCACCATCTCTTACGTCAAAAATTTCTTTCGTTGATGCTAAAGCATTATCTTTTTTTGAAACTAAAGAAAATTCATTATTTGGGACACCGAAATCATTCGCAACTCCCAAAAACTAAAAGGCAAACCCTACGCATGCTGCTACGAGAGCAAGAATTGCAATCGCAAAGTTTGAGTCCATGCTATTTTTCATTTTTTCTTTCTATGTTTATGAGTTTATTCTATCACAATTTTCTTTCCTTTGTATGAGCATTGCCAAATGTAATCTTACAAATTCTAATCAACCTAACTGACAATATTTTCACACACAAACTAATAAAGTGTGATCAAAAAATCAAAGACTGATCTTAAACTCAAAAATTTTTACATGACAAAAAATCGCAACGAAGCCACGATACTCTGAACAGCAAGATATAATAATGTTTAGACTGCCAGTAATCTAAAATTAAAAAACTGTTATGAGAAAGCGACATCCTCATAACAGCTTGCGTGGAATCGATATTGATCGTTTACTATAGGCAGAGATCACTCCACCTTAAGAAGCGAGGGCTCCTCTGGAGAGTTAATACACATTCCATCCAATTGGAACAGTGTCCTGAAGGACAAGACCCTTAAATAACTTATTGCGTAGAAATGGTGGTTTCAGATAAACGTACTTTATACCTTTACCTTCAAAAATCCGTACACCCGTAACTACCAAATCAAAATACCCATCATCACACTTAAACGATAGTGTATCACCTCGGTTTACGTGTGGCATATCATTCCATGCCGTATATGTATGCGAATGAAATACCCGGCTTCTTTTAAAAACTGATGGATGAAAAGTACATATGTGGAGAACTTGGATTTTTTCATCATTCCCTCTCTTAAATTCCTGTGCTTGACTCATTTAAACACCCCTATCATCTTTACTTTCAGAAAAACACAAAATAACTATACTACATTTATAAATATATGTCAAGAATCATGCTGCTGCATTCAAGAAATTACAGCACCACTCTCCTTCTGGTACCATAGAGCTCTACGAGCTACAAAACATCAGAATTTATTCAAAAACAATATAGCCATGAACAGTATATTCTGTAGGGTTTGTCACCGAAATTTTAAGAACTGGCGACGTACCACGAGAAAGATCATGACCATCTATACCGACAAGTTCTTTTGCCAGTCCAGCATATTCTGTGCGAGAGAGGTCAAGTGGAATCGTATATTCTCTACGAGTTAAAATTGCATGTACACAATCAACAATTTCACACGAAGCAATGCTGCCCTGAACGATAAAATCGCGTACACCTAACTCCTGTGCGCGTTTCTTATCTTCATCACGATCAAGAGGAGAACTGACAATTACTGGAATATGGGCAAGCTCTGGATTTTTTCCCAACGCTTCGATCATGGAAAAACCGTCCATACGCGGCATAATAATACCGGTAAAAATAAGATCGGGGTGCACTTTAGAGGCCATATCAAGTCCCACCAAGCCATCATTCGCTTCTATAACATTATAGTCTGCAGCATCAAACAAAGAACTATATATCTCACGGCAATCTTCATCATCTTCAACCAATAGAATAGTGTGTTTTTTCGGGTCAATTGGTTTTTGTACACCTGCAAGAGGTGTAAAAGAAAGACGTTCCACGGTCTGGTCTCCTGCAGATGTTTGCAACTCTTTAGAGTGTGCGTCCGTTTTCACATGCAATCCATATCCCTCCATTTCAGGTAAGTGATATTTTCCTGAATTTTCTTGCCATGTATCATCCCGAGCTACAGTACCAGAGAGATGAAGACTCGTATTTTTTTGCTGTAAACTCATAGTTAAAATATAATTTTTACATCTACTGCAGAAGCCTTTCTTCCATCGTTGTAAATAAGCAATGGATTAATATCAAGCGCAGTGACTTCAGGATTCTCTCTTGCAAGCGCAAGCATGTTCCATATAACAGAAGCAACCTCTTCCAGATCATAGGACTTCTGACCACGTACACCATTTAAGAAAAAACCAAGAGGTCCTTCTGTGAGCATCTGTACGATTTCTGATCGAGCAAGTGGAGGAAGAAAAATTTGAGACTTCTGAAGAAACTCTGTATAAATTCCACCAATGCCAACAACTACCACAGAACCAAACGTCGCATCTTTTTTAATACCCACAATTAACTCCATCTGAATTTCCAAAAGACTTTGTACGATAATTTTCGTTCCATCCTCTGGAAAATCATTGAGAAGTTTTGTGCGAGCAGACAAGAGATCCTCTGGAGAATTCAGTGGCAAGATGACGCCGCCACGATCACTTTTATGCAAAATAGTCGGGTTATCAACCTTTGCCACCACAGGATAATCAACATCATCTGGCACTTGAGCGCTATCCGTCACATCCCAAAAAGTGCTTACAGGTATATTGTACAAAGATACAAAAGAACGCGCCTCAGAAAAATACGTTGCAGTGCGCTTCGCCTTAAGTAACGCTGCTCGCAAAAATGCAGTCTCTTTTTGACGTGACGTATCCACTCGCATATCGCGCGACTCTTCTGGCACGATGCGAGACAATCGATCAAATGCACGAATTGCCGCATCTGGAGCATCAAAGTAAAGTACACCCGCTCCATGCATCTCTTCACGTGCCTTAGAAATACTTGCCCCACCGATAAAAGAAACGATAATCGACTTTGTGCCTTTTTTGTGTGCTTCAATAGCCGCATGAGCGACGTCAATAACAGGTGTATTTTTCTGTGGCGTCAGGAGTATAAAAATCACATCCACGTCGTCACTATGCATACATGCTTCTAATCCATCCCTATAACGTACAAGATCCGCATCCCCCAAAAGATCAATAGGATTGTGTACTGACGCAGCGGCAGGCAACTTTTTTGCAAGATCTTTTTTGAAAATTTCTGAAAATTCCGCCAGGACAATATTGCGAGCACTGCCAATAGCATCCGTAGAAACAACACCAGGTCCACCTGCATTGGTAAGTACAGCTACGCGTGATGCCTCACGGTCGAGGTGTGCAAGCGGCGTAGCAATCGCTACGCGCACAGTAGCAAAAAGCGCAGCAATCGAGTCAACTCGTGTAATACCAACTTTCTCACATGCAACATCAATAATTGCATCATCACCTGCAAGAGAACCAGTGTGAAGTGCAATAGCATTTTGTGCTTGCGCTGTACGACCAGACTTCAACACAATAATATGTTTGCCCTTACGACGTGCACGACGCGCAGCATCTAAAAATGCATGACCATCTTTAATACCCTCAAGGTATAGTGCAATAACAGTAGTTGCATCATCATCAGCAAAATAATCTATAAGCGCTGCACTATCGACTTGCATTTTATTACCGATACTAATCACACTTGAAAACCCAATCGAAAACTCCTGCGCTCGATCAACCAGAGCAACAGCAAGCGCACCAGATTGTGAAATAAAAGCAACAGGTCCCTCGGCAGGCATACCAGGTGCAAATGATGCATTTAAGTGAAGTCCCGGAGAAATAAAGCCAAGACAATTTGGTCCTACAACTGTGAGACCTTTATCCTCAGCAAGTGAAGAAAGCGCCATTTCCTTATTATGACCATCGACACCCGACTCGCCAAACCCAGCAGAAATAATCACATAATGCTTACAATTCTCTGCACCATCTTTAAGAACGTCTTCCACAAATTTTGCAGGTATCGCGACAATCGCCACATCTACATCCGTTCCTATTGCAGACAACGACGCATATGCCTTCTGACCAAGAATCTCCTCAGAGGAAGGATTGACAAAATAGACTTCTCCTTCATAGCCATACTCTATCAAATTTGTCGCAAGAATATTTCCAATCTTGTCTTTCGTATTACTTGCGCCGACAATGGCAATTGATCGAGGTTTGAATAATTTTTTCATTTATTTTTTTAGGACTTACACACTTAAGTGTAATTTTGACAAAATCAAGGCTTTTCACGACAAAGTACACCAAGTGCGCAAGTCCTATTTTTTATTTTTGAAGAAAGTTTGCAAAATACATTCCCTATTATGATCATAAATATAAGTACGATTCAGATATACAACAACTACATTTAATGCTAAATAAACGCTTACAAAATAATGCATTCTTTGCTTCTAAACATCGATGACAAAGAAATGAAAATCATGTGAAATCTTGTTTGATGAAAATCTATTCAACTATAAAGAGGTATACTGAACGATTATTATATTCGAGGAAATTGCATGCAGAAAAATACCCATCAAACAAAAAATGTATTAATTCAGCTTCACAATCTCCATTATAACAGGAAATAGAAGGAAGCACTGTACAAATTAGTGATTATATGGTAAGTTCTTGTGTATAATTAAATCCAACAACTTCTTTACGGTTTTCTTAATTGTGTCTATAATAACATTAGAGATAAAAGAATCTCCAAAAAGAAACAAAAAACGAAATACTATTATGTCTGATACATTAGAAAATCTTACAGATGAGCAAAAAGCTCAAAAAATTCAATCACTTCGTGAGATGATTACGAGTGCTGAAAGTACAATCCACAATGCAAAGGCAATGCTTTTGCAGTTTGAAGGCAAAAAAAAGGCAGGTCGCAAAAAGAAAGTTACAGGCGAAGAAGATGGACAAGTTATCCAAGGTACGTTTGACGGACAGATCATGGTTGGCACTGACGGAAAACAGTATCCAGTACCTGCAAACTACGCTAGTAAGTCAAAACTTGTCGAAGGCGATCTTCTCAAACTCACTATCAGTGATGAAGGATTTTTCATTTACAAACAAATAGGTCCTGTACCACGACAAACAAAGATTGGCATTATCGCACAAGATGCAACTGGAAGTCACTTTGTAAGAGTAGATGAAAAAACATACCGTATTCTCTTAGCATCCGTAACATACTTTAAAGCTGAACCTGGAGATGAGGTAGTAATCGTAACAGGACAGCATGATGACTGCCAATGGGCATCCATAGAAAGTGTTCTCCAGCATAACCACGTCCCTGAATCTGAAGTACAAAAATCGACCTCCCTACCTCCACTACCTTCTAACAACCCAAAAACAGCTGCAGGAATGCTCACAGGCAAAGATAGTGAAGATTCTACATTTAGTGATATCTCAAAAGAACAAGAATCAGATCAAGTAGTTGAGGAGGATACACAAAACAAAGAGGAAGACATTGCAAAAACAGAAATTATTGATGAGTGGACACCTGACATCGAAGAAATAGAAAAAGAAATCCGCGAAGAAATGAATATCGCAAAGTCCTCATAACAATCCTTCATGGAACAGGAACATACCGCTAAAATTGCCCCGCAAATTTCCAAATTTATCGTTGTAGGATTACTCAACACCAGTATCCATTTCTTCATTTTAAATGTCCTCTCTCAAATGACAGGTATTCAAAAAGGCGTAGGGATCGCGGTAATCACTGGCATAGCTTTCGTTGCCGCAAACACCAACAGCTACTTCTTCAATAAAAATTGGACATTCAAAGACAGGGAGAAAGAAAAGGAAGTTGCAAAATTTTCGACTTTTTTCATCGTGAGCGTCGTCGGATTTTTTATCAATATTTCTGTCGTTTACCTCATAACATTAATACCGCCCTTTTTAAATCAAGAAATACTTCTAAAAAGTATTGGAGGATCTGCAGGGGCGCTATGGATCAATTTTGCAGCACTCACTGCAGTATTTTTCTCTCTAATCTGGAACTTCATAGGCTATAAGTACATCGTATTCAAAAAGTAAGTAAAATGACAGCCCTTCCAAAAGCCATCGAAACGAGAGCTATACAGGTGAAAGGTTCGCTGACTACGTATCTACACTAAATTTCCCTGACCATAGACAAAAGCAGCAACTGACGTAGCGAGATTCATACTACTCACACCTTTTTGCATAGGAATGCCCACACGACGATCACATGCCTCCCGCAAAGAGGAGCTTATGCCTTCACGTTCTGTCCCAAAAAAAAGAATATCATCTACTCTAGACTCTTGAGTATACATACTCTCTCCTTCGTCAGTACACGCAATAGCTCGACTTTCACGCCGATTTTCAAAAACCAAATCCACTGTAGTGTATGCAATCGGCAATGCCCATTGCAACCCAGCACCAGAACGAATAGTACGGACATGCCATGGCGAGCAATCGCCGCTAACAAGAAGTGCACAACCACCGCGAGCAGCCAAAACACGAATCACTGCACCGAGATTATTGAGATCACGCGGGTCCTCC
>CALIRC010000097.1 GCA_938044295.1 Minisyncoccota bacterium | reverse complement strand
AATGCTGATATTTCTAAGCTGAGGAGACTTGGTTGGAAGCCGGAAACAAGTGTTGAAGTAGGTATGCAGGCTTTTGTGGATTGGTACCATTCATATTATGCTAGGGGATAATGTTTTTCTTTTGGTGATTTGACATGTTTTTTTCCTGTGATTGCATATGAAAAATGATTAGTGTAGCAATCCTTTACTTTGATATAGTCTCGCTATAAATAGTTTTTTATTGATATAATGGTAGGAGTGAAAGCACAACACGAAGCACTTTATGAGACGCATGTAGAGACGGTTCTTGCAGAAAAACATCTTTTTTCAGAGCCATTTTATTTTAAAGGTACAAATGGTCGAGTAGTACTTCTTGTCCACGGATGGACATCTGTTCCATATGAAATGCGTGCGCTTGGGAAACATCTGCACCAAAAAGGCTATAGTGTGTATGCACTCCTTCTCTCTGGACATGGGACTGTACCTGAAGATCTGGAAGGAATTCGGTGGCAACAGTGGCGTGATGATGTGTTGCAGGTATACCAGAAGCTTTCGCGGGAATATGATGACATCTATTTGGGTGGTATGTCGATTGGTGGCTCTCTTGTACTTCACGTTGCGCAGCGTTTTCCACGTATACGAGGTCTTGTTCTTATGGGAACGCCGTATAAGATGCGCTTTGAGGGTGTAGGGTACTATTTTGTGAAAATGCTTATGCATTTCCAACCGTACAAGAAGAAGTTTTATCCAAAGATTTTGGGAGCGCAGAAGTGTATGACGCAGATACTTTCGTATCAGCGCTATCCGCAGGTTAGTGCTTTTGAGGCTCGTTGTGCTATTATTTCTGCTACAAGGCAACTTGATTTGATCACGCAACCGTGTTTTTTTATTCAATCACGTAGTGATCACCTTGTCTCACGAAATAGTATTCATGCTTTAGCGGAAGGTGTCTCATCACATGTAATACAAAAATTGATACTGAAGAATGCTCATCATAATTTTATTGCTGATGTGCAACATAAGCATGTTTATGATAACATCGCTTCTTTCTTTGATCAGTGTGATCTTACTTTGCAGCAAAAAGAATAATTTATTATGCGAATAGCTTTTTTCACTAATAACTATCTTCCAAATCCCTATGGTGTTAGTACTTCTGTGGATGGTTTTTATCGTGGACTGCAAGAACTTGGTCATGATGTTTCAATTTTTGCACCACATTGGAATGGTGATGAAAGTAGTGATGACAAGAATATTTTTCGATATCCTTCCGTGGATGTTCCGACAAAAGTGCCATTTTCACTTGCGCTTCCGTATTCTCCTGAGATTGATAATATTATTGAGGAAAAGAACTTTGATCTTATTCATGCGCAACATCCGAATATTTTGGGTACGCAGGCAAAGCGATGGGCGCGTAAAAAAAATGTCCCGCTTGTCTTTACGTGGCATTCTCTCTATGATCGGTATGCACATTATGCGACACTCATTCCGGAACGTATCGCATCGAAATGGGTCATGGATAATGCAGCACATTTTGCTTCGCTTGCTGATCATGTGATCTTTCCTACGCCATCTGCTTTTCACTCTTTGCGCAGACATGTGGAGCATGATCGTATTAGTATTGTCTCTTCCGGTGTCGATGAAGATCTGTTTGCAGATCCACAACCAAAACATATTCGTCAAAAGTATCAGATTCCTGCAGATGCAAAACTGCTTGTGACAGTGTCACGGCTTTCTGAAGAAAAGAATGTTCTTTTTTTGGCTCGTTCTATACGTCGGTTTTTGCGTGATCATGAAAATGCGTATTTTCTTTTTTGTGGTGATGGCGATCTTCGAGAAGAGTTGGAAGCGCTTTTTGGACAAGATTTATTAGGATCTCGCGTGATTTTTCCAGGAAAGATTCCGCGTGATCATGTTAAACATTATTTGAGTGCTTCTGATGTTTTTGTCTATGCTTCTACATCTGAAACACAAGGTACGATTATTACAGAAGCGATGTACTGTGGTGTGCCAATCGTAGCTGTTCGTTCTAATGGTGTGCGTGATGTAGTTGAAGATGGTGTGAGTGGTATTTTAACGCGAGAAGTCGGCAGTGATTTTGTTTTTGCGTTGAATAAGATCGTTTACGATCGAGATTTTCGACGACAACTTTCAGAAGCTGCTAGTGTGCAGGCACATCAAAAATATACTGTTACTATGTGTACCCGAGAGCTTATGCGTGCTTATGAGGGGGTCGTGCAGGATTTTTCGTCAGCTAAATCTTTATAAATTTTTTGATTGTTTTAGGAGAATATCCTATTCCATATGTACCTTTGTTTTGAATTTTCGTAATGCCTCTTTGAGGGTTTTATTATTTATTAGCCCTTGATCTTTCGTTAGGGTGATTCGTGCGGCTTCTCTGGTTTTTGTAACAAGTTCTATATTTGCGATGTTTTTCATTGCACCATCTGGAAGACCACTTTGTCTTTTACCAATAAACTCACCAGGACCTCGTAAGGTGAGGTCAATTTCTGCTAGTCGAAATCCATCAGTGTGTTTTTCAAGTGCTTGTAGTCGTTGGTTGTTTTTGTTTTTTGTGAATAGAAAGCAATAGGATTGCAGGTTGCTTCTGCCAACGCGACCACGAAATTGATGTAGTTGTGAGAGGCCAAACCTCTCTGCATTTTCGATAATCATCACTGTGGCATTTGGAACATCCACACCCACCTCTACAACGGATGTTGATACGAGCACATGAATTTTGTTTTCTTTGAATTTTTGCATGATACTTTCTTTTTGTGCTGCTTTCATTTTTCCGTGGAGTAAGCCTACTGTACACTTTGGAAAAATATCTTTTTGTAGTCTTTTGCTTTCTTCAGTAGCAGCTTTGACGTTTGTGAGTTGTTTACTTTCTTCTACTAATGGAAGAATGACGTAGACTTGTTTTCCGGCTGTGATTTCGTCGGTGATGAAGTTGTAGATTTGATTTTGTTTGTTCGGCGTAACGATTGCTGTTTTGATTGGCTTTCTTTGTGCGGGTTTTTCGTCGAGCAGTGAAACACTTAGATCACCAAACAGTGCCAGTGCAAATGTTCGTGGTATGGGTGTCGCTGTCATCGTGAGGAAGTGTGGAGCATTTTTTTCTTTGTCCTTTGATCTTGCACCATCGATGAGAGTGCTTCTCTGTGCGACGCCGAAACGCTGTTGCTCGTCGACGATGACTAGTGCGAGTGCATCAAAAGTTACATCTTCTTGGATGAGGGCATGTGTGCCAATGATCATTTTTATCTTGCCGTTTTTTATTTTTTCGAGTATTTGCGGTCTCGAAGTCTCTTGTGCGAGTGTGTGACATGTGCCATAGGTTTTGTATGTACTTGTCAGCAGACCGATTTCTATTTCATATGATTCAAGGAGCGTTAGAAATGAAGCAAAATGTTGTTTTGCGAGCACTTCTGTAGGTGCGAGAATCGCTACTTGCTTGCCAGATTTTGCTGTTTCTAGAGCAGCAATCATTGCAACGATTGTTTTGCCTGCGCCGACATCTCCATTGAGTAGTCTGTTCATGGGTTTTTCTTTTTCTAAATCTTTGAGGATTTGAAAACTAGCTTTTCGCTGCGCATCTGTGAGTACAAATGGTAGATCTTTGACAAAATCTGTGATTAGTTTTTTTTTAAATGGAATGCTATAGGCATTACCAGATGCGTATCTCGCTCGAGAAGTGAGTGCATAGACCTGGAGGATGAAGAGATCCTCATAGGCAAAGCGTCTTTGTGCGTTTGTGGCTGATTGTTCTGTGGTGGGGAAATGGATGTTGGTAAATGCACTGTGAAGATCTGGTAGAGCTTCTTGGGTGAGAATTTCTTGTGTTAACACATCCTCAAATGTAATGTTGGTTGCGAGGATGGATTGGATTTGCCAGCGTATCCATTTGGATGAGAGACCTGCAGTTTCGTGATACACAGGGACGATGCGTCCGGTACTTGTAGGTATACGCGCGGCACGTTCAATGTCAGGCGAACTCAGAAACAATCCATATTTGTCTTTTTTTACTTTGCCACTCATGCGGATTTCTTTGCCAACCGTGAGAGAGTTCTCAATAAATCTTTGGTTGAACCACACAGCTTTTACTGTACCTGTTGCATCAGAAAAGGTACCGTTTGTGAGGTGCAGCTTTCGTCCTGGGATGGATTTGCTTGTGATTTTTTCTACTGTGACTACAATTGTTTGTGTGGACCCTTCTCTAAGCTGTTTTATTGTTGATATTTCTGAGAGATCATCGTAGCGTACAGGAAAATGTCTTAAAAGGTCCTCGACTGTTTCAAGTTCGAGTTTCTCTAGTTTTTTGTAGTATTTTTCTTGGATTTTTGAGATTTCTGTGAGTGGTGTCTGTGGAGTAATCATGATGGCTTGTGAATGGTATATGACTAGTATACGATAAATTCTATGTAACTGGGAAGTACAGAAATTAAAAAAGACCGCTGACGTTCCAGAGGTCTTTTTGTTTTGTAGATCTTGATTTATCTCATTTACTTAATTTTAAAGCCGCGTCTTTTTAACTCCTTGTGGATCGTTCTCTGATCTTTTTGTGGGATATTACTTATGTCTGAAATTGTTTCTCCATTTACTTTCACATCTCCGTTTATTCCTCCTATTAGACTTCTTATAAATCCAAAGCCTATTGTTGAGTTTCCTTCTTTTACCGTTCTGACAATTTTCTTTCCCATTTTTCCTTTTCTCATGTTTCAATTTTGACTGTTGCGGCTCAATAGTATTTTTGATACCTTACCTTGATTGATATAAAATAACTATTGTGCAGATTCTATTGAAGCATATCCTTGGTATATTTGTCAAGACTTGCTAATCACTTGCCGAAGGTAGTAGGAAGCATATATCTATGGAAAAGTATAAACTAAAATTTTTTGCGTTCAACAAATCTATGATTATAGGCCGATTTTGAGGTATTGTATTTTTGTGAAAGTATAACGTGATC
>CALIRC010000096.1 GCA_938044295.1 Minisyncoccota bacterium | reverse complement strand
TCTATCATAAAAGTGATATCCTCTACGGTATCCACTTAGCAAAACAGGAAATCAAAAAGAAAAATCGCGCCATCCTCGTAGAGGGTAATATGGACGTCATTGCAGCGCACAAGGCAGATGTAAAAAACGTAGTCGGTGTATCAGGAACAGCACTCACTCGGGGACATCTAAAGATTCTTAAAAGATATACAAATCGGTTTACACTTTTTTTTGATGCTGATGCAGCAGGGAGAGTTGCAGCAAATAAAAGTGCAGCAATGTGCCTCGCCGAAGATATCGAACTCTCACTTGTCACACTTTCCGAAGGAAAAGATGCAGCAGACCTTGTCGCAGAGGATCCAGAGAAATTAAAAAAAGTCATCGAACAATCAAAAAACGCACTAACTTTTTTCATAGACCAAGCAAAAGCAACATACGATCTAAATGAGCCGCATGGGAAAAGGGAAGCAGCAGAAGAAATTCTCGCACTAGCCACGCACGTGGCACATCCCATAGAGCGAGCCGAATGGATCAAAAAATGCGCACAGGCATGTGATATCTCTTTAGAGCACGCACACGAAGTCCTAGCGTTACTTAAAGCAGATGAAAAACCACTGAAGAAAAAAGAAGCGAAAAGTACAACAGAAAAATCGCCAGGAAGTCAGGAAAAAAAACCACCAGACAAAAGCGCAGCACAAAAAGAGAATACACAGATGATCACACAGATCATAAGGGTTGCACTGACCTTCCCGCTTGCATGGAAGGTACTAGTAAGCGAAGCGCAGGAGTATCCTTTCATCGCCGAGCATAAAACACTTGAAAAACTTGCCAGAGAGGGACCATCTCTCAAGTATGATCCACAACTATTTCTTGAGAGTATAAGCGAGGAGGCAACCGGTGAGAAATACCACGCACTCAGCGCATACAAAGAAGAATTCGAACGCACGCGTCCAGAGGGTTTCTCACAAGATGATGAAATAAAAAAGCTCTTAAAGAGAGGACAAATACTCTACGACAAACAGTGTCTTGCAAAATACACAAACCAACTATCAGCAGTATCAGTAGCAGACGGTGGAAAAGCAAAAAAAGATCTCATCCAGAAAATTAGTGAGATCACAAATCGCATGCAACATTATTCATAAACTATAAAAATGCCTAGCAAAAAAAAATCAACCAAACGTAAAGCAAAGAAAACAGTCTCAACAAAAAAAACAACACACAAAAAAAAGACACAGAAAGTCGCGGCAAAAAAGCGCACTGTAAAAAAACATGTAGCAAAAAAGACAAAGAAAGTCGCGGCAAAAAAGCGAACTGCAAAAAAACATGTAGCAAAAAAAACAAAGAAAAAAATCGCTAAAAAAACAAAGAAAACGACAAACGTAAAAAAACAAAAATCAAAAAAACGTACATCGAAAAAGAAGACAAAAGAAAGTCCGCTCGACGAACTCCTTCTGCAAGCGAAGCAACGAGGTTTTGTAACTGAGGATGAAATCATTCATGTTATGCCGCAGGTAGAAAAAAACGTCGATCTACTCGAGCAGTTCTATGAAGATGTAGCAGACTTTGACATTAAAATTGTCGCGTCCGACAGCATTCTCAATGTTGCAAAAGAAGCGCAAAGTAAAAATAAAAAAAAGAAAGCAGAAATCCAACGCAGGAAAGATGTATTGCTCGTTGAAAGTACATCTGATGCAGAGGGAAACACAGGAGATCTCGTCCAAATGTATCTAAAAGAAATCGGTCGCACCCCGCTACTCAAAGGACCAGAAGAGGTAGAGCTAGCAAAAGCAATAGAAAAAGGTGATAAAGCTGCAAAGCAAAAACTCACCGAAGCAAATCTCCGCCTCGTGGTTTCCATAGCAAAAAAGTACGTCGGACGCTCCACAACACTTTCACTTCTTGATTTAATCCAAGAAGGCAACATCGGACTCTTCCGCGCTGTAGAGAAATTTGATTATCACAAGGGTTACAAATTTTCTACATATGCAACGTGGTGGATTCGTCAGGCGATTACACGAGCACTCGCTGATCAGTCGCGTACGATCCGCATCCCAGTACATATGGTTGAGACGATCAACAAATACATGCAAATCGTCAGGAGGCTTGTTCAAGAGCTTGGACGCGAACCACTTGCAGAAGAGGTAGCAGCAGAGATGGAATTACCAGTAGAAAAAGTACGCAACATTCAAAAAATCTCACAAGAAACGGTATCGCTTGAAACATCTGTAGGCGACAGTGATGATGATAGTGTACTAGGAGATTTTATCGAAGATACAGAGATGGTCATGCCAAATCAAAGTGCTTCCAGACTCCTTCTTTCTGAGCATGTCGAAGAAGTACTCGATGAGCTCTCGCCACGAGAACAAAAAATTATCAAGATCCGCTTTGGCTTAGATGATGGAGTGACGCACACTCTTGAAGAAGTTGGACAAGAGTTTGGCGTAACCAGAGAGCGCATCAGACAGATAGAGGCAAAAGCGCTAGAAAAAGTCAGGAAGCACGGTATTGTCGACAAACTCAGAGACTACTAGTGACAAAAAAATGGAATTGATCAATGTTACTGCGATTATTAAAAAAGTTTTTCAGAAAAAAAGATTTGCTGTATAATCAAAGAAGGGGCTTTTGTAAAAATCTCCTATGGGGATATAAGTTTTGATAAAATCTTATGTCAACAATTCTAACACTGGTTACCTTTTTAGGTAGGTGTCCATCATGTCATTCATGGGACACGTATGCCTGGAGTAGCCATAAATCGGGATGCAACTCCTGCGACCATACGTTTTAGGGGGTGCAAACTCGAACAAAAAACCACTTGCATGAAAGATAGTGGTTTTTTGTTTCAAAATGCACAAGAGCAAAAACAAGTGCCTTATATGAAATACGTATTGTAATGAAATCGCAGCTTAAAGACGTAAAATGAGGCCACAGCAAAGCCTCTTGATCTCAAAAGCATTTCACGCTACAATCACATTTGTACATTGATAATACAATATTCCGCGGTAGCTCAGTGGTAGAGCAGTTGGCTGTGGTATACTTTCTGTATATAACCATTTGTTATGACAGATAAAAGAACCTACGCTGATCGTTCAGTATATCTAAAAATTGCAGTTGCAAAACGTCGTAAGATGTTACGCAAGAAAGCAGTTCAGTATGCTGGAGGAGCATGTTCTCTCTGTGGATACAATCGATGTGATGAAGCTTTAGACTTTCACCACAGAAATCCATCTACAAAATCTTTCGGAATTTCACAAGGCGGGATTACTCGCAGTTGGGAAAAGATAAAAGATGAAGTCGATAAATGTGCGCTGATATGCGCAAATTGTCACAGAGAAATACATGCAAATAAACGCAGCCTTTCATAGAGATATGAGAGTGAAGAATGAGGTGAATTGCTGGAAGCCTTCTATGTCATCAGCTGACATAATGGTGATCAGCAGCCAAGCTTTGATCGAGAGATCATTGAAGGTTCAGAGACTATCCCGCAAGGGAGTACTCTTGCGACAAGTAAGGGGAAGCGCCTCACATCCATAATCATGTGGATGATGATATAGTCCACCCCGATAAGAAATTATTGGATAATGTGTAACCAATTGGTCATAGGTTCGAATCCTATCCGCGGAGCCAGCAATAAAAACAGCCCTTGTAGGGCTGTTTTTTGTTGCTTACTTTGCCGCGGATAGGATGAGAAGTTTATGCCCGAAAGTGCAGCGTCGGGTAAATCCTATCCGCGGAGCAAACACCAAAAAGCCTTTATTTAAGGGCTTTTTTTGGTGGACAAAACCTCAAAAGTGTGCTATTATGCACATAAACAAATTGGCAGAGAGAAATGAAATGAGATTATTTTCAAGAACGATCAAAGTGGCATTAATTGCTCAAAATGGACACAACACTCGAATCTATCTCAGTATTGGGGACAGTTCGGGGTATGCTGGACGACTCGATTACGACGAAGATGGATCTGTTTCGATTGTTAGAGGATCTGGGAATCAGCAAAGAGTCATTTGCACAACAACGGATGACAATGTAAAAACTGTGGAAGATTTGAGGGTGAGTCAGTAATTTGTGCGAGCCATTCTTGGAAAACCAAGGATGGTTTTTTAATTACTAGAAAGATAAGAGGTCCTAACAGCGTCCACGACACGCAGCGAAACATAAAAAAGGCTTATCTAAGGATTTAGGCCCGCCAACCCAGAAACCCCCTAACCCCTCAGTAGAGCCATAATCTGATACCCCAGCAGTATTCTTACGTAGTGCACAAAGTATCCCACTGCTGATCGAGGAAAAGATGTTACGAGGTGGAGTTGTTCTTTCAAGATGCCAAACACTGACTCAATGCGAGATCTCTCAGATAAGAGGTAGGTTTGAAGAGGTGTCGCCACCTTCGACTTTTGTTTTGGCCATGGAGGAGAAATGATCACTGTTCCAAAGAGATCATGAATCTTTTTGCGCATGACACTAGCACCGTAGAGTGTATCGCCTACAAGCGTTTTGACATGCTCATTTACTAAATATGGTAATGCTTGTGCATCATAGAAGTGAGCTCCAGAGAACCACACTGAACACAGCTGCCCCTTGATGTTTGTGGTCGCATGAAGCTTGAAGCCATGATGCCAGCCTTGGTGGTTCTTCCCAAAGGAAGCTAGTGTTTTAGCGACTTTGTAGTTGTCAGCTCTATGGTTGCTGCACACTGGGAGCATTGTGGAATCGACAAAGCGGAGTGACTCTTCGTCTTGTAAAAGTTCACCTAGGAGGAGAATCATTTGTGGCAACACACGATGACACTGTTCTAAAAAGGCATTGTACTTTGGTAGGCGTGGAAACTCCTTGTTGAGGTAGAGTGTTGTAAATGTATGAACATCCTTCAACGTTTTCTGATGCAAGACAAGGGTATTCCAAATGAGAAGCGTAACAAGTTCATTGTAGGTAATGATTGGTGGTCTTCCACCTTTGGGATATGTCTTTTGTGGGAGCAGTTCATCTACCCAGAAATACACATCCACGATATGATGAGTGTGCAGAGACAGCATATTTTTGTTTTGGTTTTTAGACTACCTCAACAATACCATGCTGTTTTTGTGTTGTTTAGGGGGTTTGGAGGTTTCTGGGTTGGCGGGTTCAGATACAAAAAAACCGCGCATACAACACGATCTTTTGAGAAAATTAAGCATTTTTCTGCTGAGAAACTAAGGGGGCGGTAGTTTTTGCTGGCAAGCAGCCACAATCAGGCTCTTTATGGTGACGCAGTGTCGTAAGAATCACCCAGAGGCTATAGCTGACTAGAAAAACCAGTGCGACGAGTAAAAATAAAATAAGCATAATAGTAAGAATTTTGGAATAATGACGAACAAGAAATTATAGCATATATTATAAATAATGTCAAACAATAGCTAAAATGAGGACCTACGTACGTGGTGGAGTTCTAGGCAAAATCAAGGCTTGTAACGAGCCATAGTCAACCTACTACACCCAAGTGCGTAAGTCCTAAAAATAATCAATTGATATGTGTAAAAAATTGCTCCAGAAAATGAGCCATGATATGATAAACACTACATTAAACACATCCTATGCGTGAAAAACCATTCTACATAACTACTGCAATCGACTATGTCAACGGCGCTCCACATGTCGGACATGGGTTTGAAAAAGTACAAACAGACTGTTTTGCACGTTTTGAGAATGAAAAAGGACGAGATGTACGATTCCTTACTGGATCAGATGAAAACAGCATAAAAAATGTGCAAGCCGCAGAAACTGCAGGAATAACAACACAGGAACTCGTCGACCGCAATGCAAAGATTTTTGAAAATTTACGCACACTACTCAATCTCTCCACAGACGATTTCATCCGCACGACGCAGAAAAGACACTTTGCAGGCGCAAAGAAGTTCTGGCAAGCGATAAACCCAGACGACCTCTACAAAAAAGACTATACGGGCCTCTACTGTGATGGCTGCGAAGAATTTAAGCTAGAAAAAGATCTTGAAGAAAATGGTAACTGCCCAGAACACGGCAAGCCGCCAGCAGAAGTCCACGAGGAAAATTGGTTTTTCCGTCTAAGTGGATATAGCGCGATGTTACTGGACCTCATCGAATCAGACACACTAAAAATCTATCCAGAGTTCCGCAAAAACGAGGTGATTAGTTTCATAAAGGGCGGATTGGAAGACTTCTCGATCTCACGATCCACTGAGCGTGCAAAAAAATGGGGTGTCCCAGTACCTGACGATGAAAGTCAGATCATGTACGTGTGGGTGGATGCGCTCGCAAACTACATCACTGCTCTGGACTACGATAAACAAGAAAGTGAGCTCTATGAAAAATACTGGCAACAGTCTGAACGTGTACATGTAATTGGCAAAGGCATCTTACGATTCCATGCAATCTACTGGCCTGCAATGCTTCTGAGTGCTGGACTCCCGATCCCAAGTAAAGTCTATGCGCACGAATACTTCACAGTAGAAGGAAAAAAAATGAGCAAAAGTCTCGGGAATACATTGCCTCCTGCTGCGCTAGTAGAACGCTATGGCACAGATGGCGCACGCTATATCCTCCTCACGACGATGCCCTACACAAAAGACGGTGATCTCAGCTACGAAAAAGCCGATGCGAAGTATAATGCCGACCTAGCAAACGGTCTTGGAAACCTGACATCCCGCATCATCACACTGGCCGGCGAGATCGTATATGAGGTTCCTCGGATCGATACATCTGCTCTTGCAAAAGATATGGATGTATTTAACATACCAGCAGCACTGGAGAAAATATGGAAGATCGTAGACAGGGCAAATAAGTTAATGGAGCAAAAGCAGCCATGGACACTCAAGAAAAAAGACGATGTGTTATCACAAAAAGAATACACAGAGCTCATGGAACGATTTCTCCAAGACCTTCATATCATCGCGACCTACATCAAGCCTTTTCTCCCTGAAACGAGCAAAAAGATCTTCACACAATTAGAAACCCGCAAAAAAGAAATACTATTTGAGCGAGTGTAAATGAATGATTACATTGAAGCAAAAAGATTACCATAATGACTTCAATAATCAGTGCATTGGATATTCTACATGTAGCTTCCTCTTATCAATCATCTCACATCTCTAATTTCTGATCTCAAAAAATCATGACACATAAAAAAACGGCAAATGGCTATATCATCAGATTATTTCAAGGTGAAAACATTATAGAAAATCTAACAAAATTTTGCACAGAAAAAGAGATTGAGAGTGGGCAAGTAGAGGGTCTTGGTGCTGTGTCATCTGCGACGATCGGGTATTACAATTTAAGTGAAAAGCAGTATTACTTCACGACATATGATGATGTGATCTATGAGCTCATCTCGATGACAGGGAATGTCGCTCTCGTAGAGGGAGGGCCTTTTCTTCATATCCACGCTGCAATCGCAGGACATGACCTCCACGTCCTCGGTGGGCATGTGCAGGAGATGACAGTAGGTGTTACAGTAGAAGTCTTTCTCACGCCAAATGAGGGAGGTGTGAAAAGAAAACTAGATGAGAAAATCGGACTAAAGTTGATGGAGATTTCAGGATGTCCAACTAATGATAAAAAAAAAGTATCAAAATTTACACACGTGAGTATAGTTTGAGGCAAAATCGAGACATTTCAGGAGTCATAGTCTAACTGTGGTAAGTGAAAGACGTAGATTTTAACGACAAAATACACCAGTGCGTGAGTCCTAAAAAAACCTTCTCCACGCAGACACAAAACCACATGATCCAATCATTTCTACATCGACACTGGGGGTTTCTGCTACTATCAATATACTGGATCGTTGCACTTTTATGGTTCATGCCTGGGTCCCTTGAGGGAGATGAAGCAATCTATGCGCAGGTGCTTCGTGAGACACTTGCAAACAATTCGTTCCTAACACTTTTTTGGCGTGGCGAGGTTTGGATGGAAAAACCACCACTTTTTTTCTGGATCGGGATTGTACTTGCAAAAATAGGCATTTCCTATGAATATGTTGGGCGGTGCATTGCTGGCGGTTTCGGGTACGCAACTATAGTGCTCACATATTTTTTCGTCTACAAAAAAGGATCTAGTCGCTTCGCTGCAATATTTTGTGCGGTATGCCTGATGAGTCTCCCACTTTTTATCCAAGCATCACGCTATGGCATTCTGGATACGATGCTGACATTTTGTGTTGTTGCGGCATGTTTGAGTCTCTGGCAGAGCGCATGTACTGGTGAGTCGCGCTGGGTCTACATAGCGGCTTTTGCCACAGGCTGCGGCGTCATGGTCAAAAGTGCTGTTGGGCTAATACCAGTAATTGCACTTCTAGGTCTCGCGATATATTCACCACCAAAATATGCTCTTACATATAAAATACTCATACAAAGTATACTCATTTTCATGTGCGTGACTTTACCGTGGCATTTCTTTATGTCTCTATCACATGGGCGCGCATTCGTCGATGAGTACTTCTTCTACCATATTATAGAAAGGTTTGATTCCAACTACATCAATTCTCCATATGACTCATATGCAGACGTCATCACATCCCATTTTGGTGTGTGGTTTTTTGTATTGCCTATCGCAGTTCTCTTATACGTGTACAGTTTTAAAAAAAAGCAAAATGAAGTCAATCAAATCATCATTTCTTCTCTAGTGATATGCTGCATGATCTATATTCTCTTTACATTCTCCCAAACAAAAGTACCATTTTACATCTTGCCTGCGACACCGCTATTAGCTATCGCACTTGGTATGATCATCCAGTCATATCTCAGAGAGAAAAAACAACGATATCTGCTGTATATTACAGCGCTTACATGTCTTAGCTGTTTGCCAGTAATTTTTGTACAGTACTCCGATGTGGCTCGCGTGAATCTCGTACTAGCAAAAATACTATTACAAATGAGCAGCGCGCAGGGTAGCGCATTGTACATTCTGGGATACGGTGTAACAATCATACTATTAGTCACTATGGTGCAGTTCCACCACAAATTAAAAAGGATAAGTGTGTACAAAATAGCCCTGATTTTACTACTGGGCACAACAGCGATCGTACCGTTCTCACTCGAGCGAAGTAAAGCTACCACAGAAATCGGACGTTTCATAACAGAGTACGCATACAAACAGCAACTAGATGTCGTTTTCGTGTCTGGAGAGGTATCGATACGGTCTAACACACTTCTACTATATACACCTCTAGGTATAGCCGTAGAAAAAATGACACATAAAGACATTGATCTCTCTATCTACAATACAAAAAAAGCTCTCTGCGTAACACCATCAAATCCTGATAGGGATCGCAAAGCATTACTGACACATGGAGATATTGATATTAGACGTTGTACGCTAAAAAGTGCATCATCAAATCATAACGCAGAAAAATAGTATATAGTTGCAACCATTTAGAAGCATTTGACATAATTTGCCACTATAGTATACTTTTTATACATCAAAGCGTGACACACAGAGGCATTCCGTGTGCTTCATTTTTTTGTGTATATCCTTCATTTATAGCGGGATGGAGCAGTCCGGCAGCTCGCGTGGCTCATAACCACGAGGTCGTAGGTTCAAATCCTACTCCCGCAACACATTGTACCAGTGACAATCAATCTTCTTTCAAGTAAGGTCAAAAGTATATGAGCACTTAAACGAAAGAGGGTCCCGCCAAAAGCGGGTAGGCAGGCAGGGAAAGATAATATTTCCTGAATACAGCAGGACAAGATAGAGTATAATGGGCGACATAACTCCGTTCTTGGTTAAGTACAGTGAGCACAGGACATCTGCATCGCGATACAATATGGCCCGGTAGCTCAGTTCTTGGCTAAATACAGCGAGCACAGGACAACCTGCATCGCGATACAATATGGCAGGGTAGCTCAGTTGGTTAGAGCACAGGACTCATAAGCCTGAGGTCGTGAGTTCAATTCTCACCCCTGCTACGGGATAAAATCCAGATATAAAGATTAATATACACACATGAGATGGGAATCAGCTGAATCACAATTTGCAACACCATCTCAAATAGAGGCAATAAAGAGCGAAAATAATCAAGAGCTCACAGGATTTACAGATAAAAATCTAGATAAACTACAATTCTTACAGGAAGCTTTTGGTATCTGCTTAACAGGAAAAAATGATCTAGCCAGTACATGCATACATAGTCGCGGTTTACAGAAGAAAATTTTAGATATTTTAGATGATAAAGAGTTGAATGACAATAAAAAAGCTGAAACAATTAGAAATCTTGTAGTAGAAGCTAAAAGTCAGATAGAAGGCAACGAATCATCGCAACAATAGTAAATGCAGAGAAAATCAAACCAGATAGTGTGAATCACTAAGCAGAGAAAAATTCTCTATTGTGTGGTCTACAGTATAAAAAAGGGGGTGTAGCTCAGCTGGTTAGAGCGTCTGCCTGTCACGCAGAAGGTCGCCGGTTCGAACCCGGTCACTCCCGCATAATTTGACACAGATTTATATCTGTGTTATTTTGTGTTTATCTTTAACAATATGGAGAAGCTTTATGCTCTCACAACATGAATTGAGTAATAGAGAGTCTGCACTTCGATCTGCTGGCTTTTCTGAGCAGAACATCATTAACTTCTATGACATGTCGCCAACTCTTTGGAGTGATCCTGATGGCAAGATCGCTTTTCTCAAAGAGCAAGGCTTCGCAAATCCTGTGAAAATGATCACATCATTACCTGCTATTTTGGGACTTGCCGACGATAACATTTCATATCGGATAAGATTTCTCGGTAGGATGTGTAAGAGATTGGACGTCCCCATAACAGCACAAGAGCTAATGCAGAAAAATACTTCTTTGTGGTCAACAAAAAGGGAAAAGCTACACTGTATTATTCGCATTGGCATGTACTATGAGTGTTCGAAAGTGAACACGCTCATGAGTGCTGTGGTATGCAATCTCGAAAGGCTTCTGATTACTCTTGCAGAACATCCTGAGGAAACAGTTAAAGTGATTGTAGGACTTGCAAAAAAAGACAAGCGTTCGAATGGTCTGAAAGATTTGATCATAAAATCCAAAACGCTACACCCTAAGATTACCTCTTCTTATCGGAAGGGGTATGGATAATTTAACCATCTACAGAGAAATGAAAAATCGTTTACTCTGTAGATGGTTTTTCATATGGGAAAATGTTCGAACACTGTCCACGAGGTCCCGCACATTGAACGTTGTTCAAACGTCTAAAAAACTCCCTCTGGAAGTTTTTTGCTTCACTAGTTTCAAACACCACCTAGTATAAGATTGGGGTTGTTTACTGATGCGGTATTTTACTCCGGCACAAAGAAACTTCTTTTTTCCTCAGGTATGTTTTGTGCACCTAAATTTTTCCATATGCGTGTCAATGCCTCAACCAGAATCTCCTTGCTGTAGTTTCTCAGTTTCTCAATGAATTCATGGTCATCTTCAGGGAGTACAAATTCTATTCCTTTGAATCCCAATCTTTTAGCGTTATCTCTGTTAGTGTATAGCAACTCGATATATTTTCTGTTTCCTTTGCTGTATGTTTTCAATCCTTCTTGAAAACGATCCTTATCTACTCCTCTTTCATAGTCGACAAAATCTCTTGAAAGTCTTTTAAATTGTGCATCTTCACCTACAATGACTGCTAGTGGCACTTCCAGACCTTGCCACGTACCAAAAATAGTAAGTTCAGCTTGTTTGAGAGTAATCATTTCATGTATTAGTGCTTTTACCTCTGCTTCGCGTTCCCCACTTGTTTCTCTTTGTATGCTCGTAAGTTTTTTTTCGAGCGTGTCTTTGATTTGATTTACTATTGTGAGAGCTTCCGTCATATTGCCAGTGATGATTTCTTGCCCCAGGTCGGCGTGCAAGGCTTTTATGTCCTCATGTCCACCCTCAGGATTTGGCAGTTTCTCACTCATATATACTATGCATACATTTAGAATAATATTATAACATGAGAGTTAAGTAAGGAGTGTAGATATTTTTTGACTTGAAAAGTTGTGTGGAGGTTTTTCGGTATAAAAATTTAGGACGACCAGTGTAGCTAAAACCTTTGCATGATATAATGCAACAAATACGATTTGAATATAAAAAGTTGATTTAGATAAAATATGAACAATAGATACTTCACTCTGATGTTTGTGTTTGGAATATTTATCCTAACAACACCAATTGCGCAAGCAGCGGACCTTCATCGGTTCTGGAGTGAGAAATACAAAGGGCACTTCTACACAACTGTAGAGAACGAACGACAAGCAACATCAGTAAATGGTGACTGGGCATACGAGGGTGTAGCCTACCAAGTCGCAGATAAAAATACAGGCGTACCCACATACAGATTTTGGAGTGAAAACTACAAGCATCATTTTTTTACAGTATCAGAAAGTGAGAAAAAGAACCTTGAAGAAAACGACCCTAACTGGATCTACGAAGGCATAGGGTTCTATGTTGCTGCAAGTGGGCAGCCAGTCCATCGTTTCTGGAGTGATGCATACAAAGGACACTTCTTCACTGTCTCTGAAGCAGAAAAAAGCAATATAGAAAAGAATGACCCAAATTGGAAGTATGAAGGTATTGCATGGTATGCACCAAGAGAAAATCAATCTAGTACACCAGAGGCGCTAACGATCACAATTTCAGATGATGAGGTAAGCACAATCACAGAAGAAGAGATAGCAAGTCGAATCATTGTCGAGAACAATATCGTCATCGAAAACATCATAG
>CALIRC010000095.1 GCA_938044295.1 Minisyncoccota bacterium | reverse complement strand
CCTAGCGCGTCTACCAATTCCGCCACCCCAGCATGGGTTGTGTATTCTTAAATTGTACAAGCATGCAAAGGCCCGTCAAGAATCAGCGCCTCAATCTGGTGCGACAGTCAGCTCCATCATCTCTACAGTCCTTTACAGTTCTCACAGTATACGGCACAAATCACTTCTTGGCAAGAATATATTACTCAATATTGATGAGAATTGCACAAAAGGGAAAAGTATGTATAATAAATCCATATCTACAAGTATCTGAAAAGTATCTTAAAAAGAGGGGTGTAAAAAAGTGAAGAAGATTATAGGGCTAGGCCTGCTATGTGTAGTGACACTGATCAGTGCATGCACAGAGCATGAATTAAGTACTACTACAGTCGAGGAGTATAACATAACATCTGAGATTGCAGGTCTAACTACAAACGAACAAATAGTTGGTACAAAGTTCAAAACACATGTAGCCAGAATCAATCTCGAGGACACATTTGGGGCGCATGGTTGCGCAGTTGTAAATCACGCAAAAAACGAATGCTATCTCAGTGTTCTATACAATGCCCAAGGCATGAACTACTGGGTTGGAGTGGAATTGGAGCATGATAACAAGCAAGCAATTGTAAGTTTTTTTTACCCAGCAAGTGACACAAGAAGTAGTAATGAATTAGCGATGACATTCATCTTTGTTGGACGCCTAGCGCATAACGACAGTGGTATGTCATGCACAACACACAAAAGCAAAGAAATGCTTCTCCAGGATATTTCCCATGGAGGAGAGTTCGAAAATTTTCGCAGTGCTACAAATTTCACACAGTGGATTGATGCTATTAGCAAGGAATTACCAATGCTAGGTAGTGAAATGCTCTGTACACAAAAAAAGATGGAAATATAAGAGAATACAAAAAGCCTCGAAGCAAAATCGAGGCTTTTTTATCCGGCAAGAATTTTTTTAAGGCGATCTACCTCTGGGCCCAGCGCACCATCATCATCATACTCGCCATGATGACGTGTCTGCTCTCCATAGGTATGCTTCTTATGATCGATATGGATGCTAATGTCGAGGCGTGATCCTGTAAGCTTGGCATACATATGAAAGCGGGGATAGCCACTGCTACCAACCTCTCGCACAAAGCTCAACTCACCCGTCTGATCAATCTTATGCTGAAAGCGGTATCCAGTACGACGCATTGCAGTCGTAGGATTTATGCGCAGGTGATCTATTGAAAATTTCATAGAAGATATCTAAAGTAGG
Source organism: Minisyncoccota bacterium (assembly GCA_938044295.1). Classification (GTDB taxonomy): domain Bacteria; phylum Patescibacteriota; class Minisyncoccia; order Moranbacterales; genus JAHDCW01. The sequence continues at coordinate 1,861 of CALIRC010000095.1, read as the reverse complement.
CTAATAATAGCAAGTAATCCCTAGTCAGTAAAGAATGTAGTTACTGATATAGCATCATTTCTTATGCGGTACTACTTTTTTTCGCAAGAAAAAATTGTGACTATACATAAGCGCCCACATGATACCAGTAAGTAGAAGCATAATCGACAAATGCCATAAGAGTTCAGCAATGAATGCAGCATGTGATAAAAGTCCCCACATATTGAAAAGTACAAACCAGTCATGATCACCCTGAGCAAGCAGGGGTAGCACCCGCTCGGTAGCACCATGCATGTGTGTACTGATGCGAGCAAGATTTTCACCAAGCCACCACAGCATCACACCAGAGGCAAAGTAATGTTTCCTGTAATACGAAAAATAGCATAGTAAAACACTAGGAAAAAGCAATTGCATGAGTGTCCCACCCAGAAGCATCATTGTCTGTCCAAAAATACCAAAGATCCAGTGGCCTACTGCATGAATCACCTGATCAACGTGAGAAACAAGCCAAAAATACTTCCCAAAATAAGTTCCAATTGTCAGATAAATTAAAAGTCCCACAAACAAAATGCGGGGCAAAAAACCATTTTTCAAAATATAGCGCGAGATCTTTCGCATGAGCTAGTCAACTTTAGTGAGTGTATGTTCATTCATTATATAATGACTATCACACAACGCCAAAAGTGCAGGTCTATGCGTCACGATCACTGCTGTTTTACCCTCTAGCATACGCTTCATATAGGTAATCACCTTCTTTTCTGTGGTGGTATCGAGGTGTGATGTAGGCTCATCGATAAGGTAGAGATCCTTCTCAAGCATAAGGCCTCGTACAATATTGATACGCTCCTTCTGACCAGCACTCAAATGAAGACCTTTTTCACCCAGGACAGTATCGAGGCCATTAGGAAGCGATGCAAGCCACTTCCCAAGCGCAACATCTTTCAAATGTTTCTGAATTAATGAGCGAGAAACCTTTCTCCCTAGTGCGATATTGTCATACAAAGACATATTGAATAACTCAGCCTCTTGAGAAATGGTAGCAGATGCGATCTCTATCGTTTTATCATGGATATCCGTTGCTATGAGAGATCCTTCATTTGGTTTTCGTATACCAGCAAGTAAATCTATAATCGTACTTTTTCCTTGACCTGATTCTCCGGTAATACTCACAATCTCCTCACGCACAATCTCAAAAGAAGGCATGGAAACTTTTTGATGCGTATTATCATGTATGAGATACACACTCCGCGCAGTAAGTTTTGCCAGATGAGAATGATGTTCTGTCGCCAAAGATTCATTGATATCAGTATTGATAAAAAGTTCTTCAAGTGTCGTAACGTATTCTTTGAGTTCCAAAACAGATTTGATATGCTCCGAAAGTTCTTCAATACGTGCTCGCATAAAAGTATATCCAGCTACAAGTAAAATGAGTATACCTGGTTCAGCGGTTCCTTTTGTAATGCCAATCAGTATGAAACCGATCGTACCAAGAAACGTACTATGAAATAGAATGTGAAGAAGAAGCCAACGGTTTGCATGAAAAAATTGAAGGTGCGCAATGTCAGACCATACACGATCATACTTTTTGCGCATCATTTTCCGTGCATACGATGTAAGGCCAAGTTTTTTGAGTGTAGACGTATTTATAGTAAAGTCACTAAAGCACTCCAAAAGAGAAGCGCGCGAGACATTTACCGTGCCCGCATACTGTGCGGTCTTCCGTGATAGGGAGATACTAACAGTCATAAAAATGACGAGAAAACCGATATTTATAAACATAATCAGTAGTGATTCAACACCCATTGCCCACAGAAATAGGATGAGGAAAACAATACTTCGAGTTACAAGCCAAAAAAACATCATAATGACATTGGCACTGGCA
>CALIRC010000094.1 GCA_938044295.1 Minisyncoccota bacterium | reverse complement strand
CATCCATCAGCGTGTCTCTGTAGCCACTTTGTTCGTAGACATGTGCTAGGACCTGCGTCAGTGGTTTTTTTGTTGCGAGCTCTTTTGCGTTTTCGATAAATGTTGCAAATTTGTTTATTGTCACCTGCTTACTCTTTACCTTCACAGCCTTTTCGATTTTTTTACTTTTTGCAAATGAGATAAAGTCAGCATTTTCAGCGCGTGCTGCACTTGCCCAACTGGTAAGTGTTTTTGCTCCGATGCCTCTTCTGGGTTCACTGAGCGCCCTCTCTAACGCTAGGATATTTGAGGGATTTATAATGAGTCTGAGATATGCACAAATATCTTTTACTTCCTTACGCTCATAGAATCGTATACCGCCAACGATCCTGTATGGGATCGCGTTTTTGAGAAAGTATTCCTCTACTGCGCGTGATTGTGCATTTGTCCTGTAGAGCACAACGAATTCATTATACATCCTACCTTCTTCCTCTACTGCTGTGGTGATTGTGCGTGCTATTTCTGCAGCTTCCTGCGCTTCACTTGCTGCTTCGTAGACCCTGACCTTCTTGCCGTTGCCACGATCTGTCCATATTTTTTTTTCGGTTCGTGCGGTGTTTTCTTTGATGACACTATATGCAGCGTCGAGAATTTCTTGTGTTGACCTGTAATTTTGCTCAAGTTTGATCACTTTTGCCCCTGGATAATCCTTTTCAAAATTTAGGATGTTGCGCACGTCTGCCTGTCGCCACCCATAAATGGATTGCCAATCATCACCAACAACAAAAATGTTTTTGTGTTTTTTTGATAGAAGCTTGATGAGCGTATACTGTGCATGATTGGTATCTTGGTATTCATCTATGAGCACATAGTGAATTTTCTTTTCATATTTTTCGAGGACTTCTGGCTGTGTTTTAAAGAGGTGGATTGTGAGTCTGATGAGATCATCAAAATCCATTGCTTGATCAGCACTTAATGCTTTTTGATAGCGGTCATAGATTGCACCTAGCTGTTCTTCATAGTAACTATCTGCCTGTGCACTGAACTCTTGCGGAGATAATAGTGTGTTTTTTGCGCGTGAAATGCTTTCGAGCAGTGCTCGTGGTGCAAACTGTTGTGTCGATATTTCCATCTCACGCATGACTTTTTTTATAAGGACTTGCGTGTCATGTGTGTCGACAATTGTAAAATTTTGTTCGTATCCGATACATGGTGCATGCTCTCGTAAAATGCGCACGCAGATACTGTGAAATGTTCCCATTAGTGGCATTCCTGTGCTCCATGTTTCCTTGCCTAGCAGCTCAGCTACTCGCACACGCATTTCTCCTGCCGCTTTGTTTGTAAAAGTTACTGCCAATATACTTTCTGGCGTCACATTTCTTTCTTTGATGAGATATGCAATACGCCTTGTGAGTGCTGTCGTTTTCCCTGATCCTGCCCCAGCAATAATGAGATAGGCACCTTCTGCTGCTTTTACGGCTTCTTTTTGCGGTTTATTTAAATTCTCTAGCAGATCAGACATTGTGTATTTTTTTTGCTGTAATTATTTTGTAGCGAAAGTATGGGTGTAGACCTACAAGTGGCGCGAAAATCGCTGCTGTAAAAAGATATTGCATCTCTTTTTTATCTCCTCTTCCAATTATGTATGCGATTACACTCGTTGGAAATTTTATAAAGAAAAGATGGAGTACGGATGGGACGATTTTCCATGTCATGTTTTCGTCTGTTACTATCATGATTTGATTTTGACTGAGGATTTTTTTCCACTGTTTTTCCTCTGTCCACTGGCTCACCTTCCACAAATCAAATACTTTCGTATTTATGAAATGATACCACTTGTCTCCTAGCTTGGGTACCTCTTTTAGAAAAACATCTGCAAAAATTAGGGTACCACCCGGCTTCAGTAGCCGCGACGTCTCTTCAACAGCCGCTTTTTTTGCTGGACCAGTACCGTGGCAGAGTGAATCGATGAAAATAACCACATCAAACGTCTCATCTGCGAATACTGTTTTTTCAAAGTTTCCTACACGAACATTTGGTGCTTTTTTTACCTTTTTTTCACGTGCATTGGCCGTATGCGCTTGTCTTTCTGACAGCGTAATTCCTATGACACTTGCATTTTCACGTGCATTTATGACTAATTGTCCTACATATGCTGATCCACACCCTGCTTCGAGAATTACTTGGTTTTCTTTTTTTGGTATATGACTAATGATTTTATTACTCATATTAAATACCATGCGATCATTGGAGAAAAGATCGGTCCATTTCTTCATAATGCCGAAGTGATACCCTCCATGTCCGCTCCCAGACCATTTTTCGTAGAGATCATGAAACTCATTGTAATGAGCTGCGATTTCGCTTTTTGAGAAATTCTTTTGCTGCATTTGTGTCTTTTTTACTTTCTGGACGTTTTTTGTATTCTTCTGTTATACTAGAGCATTGCTTTTTAAATAACAATAGAACTTTATCACATGACCTCTGTGTGATGAATTCCCGAATACCTCGTATGTCTGCATCTTCCCGTATTGTGGATCCGGTTTGGAAACTTCTTACTTCGCTTTTGTCCTCGCGACTTTCTTTTGTATCGCTTAGCGCTACATTTCTTAGCGTTATGGTTGTCCGTATTCTTCTGGAAGTACATATTGCAGGAGGTTTTGCAACTATTGGAACGACATTTATGGTTTTTGAGTTCCTGCACATTGCCCTCTTGCTTCTTTTTATTATCACCCTACACTGCTTTGTTTTTTCTTTTTTTCTTGATATCGTACCGCGATCTACTTTTGTTCTGGCGCTTTTTTTTCTCCTGCCTTTTGTGCTGGCATCCCCTCTCATTGATGTGTATATTTTTTCACACTACACTATTACAAGTTATTATGAATTCTATAGCTTCAACGATCTTGTGAAGAATTTTTTTACCTTCATGAGCACCTCACCCCTTGAAGGTACGACCCCCGGGCAACGCATCACCATTTTCCTGACATTGCTTTTGCTTGTGCCTTTTTCTTTATGGCGTGCAAAAAATCGTATGTTTTTACGTATGCTTGGTACTGTTTTGTGTAGCTATATTATTTTTTATAGTGCTGCTACTTTTCCATCACTCATCACTCTTTTTGCGACGGGCTTCTCGCTCGGATTTAATCGGATCACGGAAATACATGTGGCACAACTTTTTTTAACACCCTTGCTCTCGCCACCATCACTTGTGGGGATGTCTGCACAATATGCACTTCATTTTAAAATGATTCTTTTGTTGATTATTACGAATGCATTTGCACTCAGTGTCTTTTTCCTTGTTTTTATGCGTCGTGCATTCTTTATGCATCTTTTAAATCTGCGTGTTCTTCAAGTTGCGTATCATGGTGGACTTTTTTGCTTTGGGCTTATTATTGCCGTTATGGTACGAGATTATAACCTGTTTTTTTCCTTTTTTAATATTCTTACCATCCTTTGTGCACTACTTTCTCTTACGCTTGCGTGGTACAGTAGCGTCGTCGTCAATGATTTCTCAGATTTGCGAGTTGACGCTATTTCTAACCCACGTCGTCCACTCCCTCTGGCGATTATCAGTAGTGATGACTACAAAATCCTTGGGCATACACTTGCGATTGTCTCCACA
>CALIRC010000093.1 GCA_938044295.1 Minisyncoccota bacterium | reverse complement strand
AGAAAGAAGCATACAAAAAATATAATGATCTAAGGAAAGAAAGAGATAAATAAGTAGTACCAAAACACTGCTATAACTACTAAAAATGTATACTAAAGTAGTAAAAATATAACAGCACATAAATACCATATAAATACTACAACTATATGAAATAATATGAAACAGCTAAATAGTGCACGATGAAATTAAAAAAACATCATGCAAATTATAGACTAGATGACAAAAAAGTTGACAGAGCACAAGGCTCAAAATAGTCAAAAATGACTATAAATTAGACTTTTTTCAATATAACGTCTCTTAATATACATTGTGCGACGTTATATAAATATATAAAGTTAGTATGAATATACTAAGTAATCCCCACCCCATTCTATAGATAAAATAAAGTAAACTCGTAAACTCGCTAATGACTTTCTCAAAAAAACTAGAGTAAATCCATATAGTCCAAACATGCATATGCACAAGCAGTGTCAGTAAGATATCCTGCCTTCATATAACTTTTAAAGGCTTCTAGCTCCATAAGTGTTACATCAATAAATTCCGTCGGATCAAGTTTCTGACTATTCACACGTGCACAATTAGTCGCAACAAAATAGTGTCGTCTTTGTGGTGAGTATGCATCCACATTAATTGTAATCACATGCTCTAAAGTGCCTACATAACCAGTCTCTTCTAAAAGCTCACGCTTAATCGCTTCGGTGTAGTCCTCTTCATTCTCAAGTACACCGCCTGGTAATTCATGAATGATAGCATCAGGTCCTGGACGATACTGGGTAGCTAAGACGACTTCTTTTTTATCAGTAAGCGCAAGAACTGCAACTGATGAACGATCTATTCGTATATCAAAAAGCTCCTCTTGTCCATTTGGTAAAATATATGTAACAGTATCGACCTTTCTATAACCATCATAGACACGTTTACTCTGCTTCTTAATCCATTTTTCACTCATAATAAAATACTAATTATCAAACAATCACACTCTATGCACTGCAAGAACGCTCTTCCCTCTCACTTTTACGAAGCCACGAAACTTGCGTAAGTGCAAGATAAAGCCAAAAGAATCCTAGAAGCGCTCCAGCATTAAAAAGATTCGGCACCAGAATTGCTGCTGAAATACTCAACACAAAAACACCGTACATCATCACTGTGTCATCTCCACTTTTAATTTGAAAAAGGACATTCCTTATAGTACTGTACACAATAAAGAGGATACCAAATATACCAAGTAAACCGCTTCCAAGCCATATTTGCAAAAAAAGATTACTACTATTTAGCGCAGTACCAGCACCATCCATGCCGAGAAAATTTCCTATATTCCCCCACCCTATACCTGTAAATGGATGTTTTGTAATAACACTCCATGCGTCTGCGTAAATACGTTTACGAATTCCAATGTTTGGATCAGGACGATCTGTCGTCGTCACTGTCATACCTGCACTTTTTTCTACTGCCATTTCCTCTAAGTTGATATGTTTGCACCCATATTGCTTAAGATCATCAATACTCTCTACATAGTATGGAAGCGAACAAGAATCACCTTCACACAGATGTGATGGATCGCACGATACCGTAATCTCTTGAAGGCCAGTATTCGTACTTGCAACACGATCAATCAAATCAAAACGTGTTAAACCAAAAAGGACAATGGAACCATAGGAAACAAGTGTAACAGAGAAAATAAGCAAAAACACACGTTTCACATACAAGTAACGCTTTAAGAAAATAGCGAGAACAAAAAATGTAATAAAAGCTGCTAGAGCGCCAAGCCAAGCACTTCGCGCAACAGTCAAAATAAGAGCACAGGTCAAAATAAAGGCTGCGATGTATTGAGCTGGAACTAAAAATTTTACATGCTTACGTGAAAGATTTATCCACACAAAAACAAGAGCAAATACAAGAAACATCCCAAGCCAATCAGCTTCAGGAAACGTCCCATTTGGACGAGCTTCCATCACCATCTGTGCATCACGTCCAGAGGAAAAAAAGAGATTCTGCATAATAGCGTAAGCAGAGACCAACACTGCACTAAGTACAAAAAAAAGAAACGGCATACGCAAATACTTTCCGCGTCCCAAATATATTCGCATCAGAGCATAAAGTAGCATAAACGAAGAGACAACACACGCCTGCTTAAGAGCAACACCCTGATCTGGTGCAAAAGGAATTGCTACAAATGCCCCAATTGCAATCAAAAACACTCCCAAATCTGCAAATGTTTTCTCCGGTAATGGAATCTCCATTCTATCGAGTAACAAATTAAGGACGGTCGCAACACCCAAAATACCTCCTAGTAACTGATATGGCCGAAGTGCTATAGGCAATACATCCTCACCCAAAAAAATAATTTCTAGAGGCAAAAGACCGATAAAAAACCAAAAAGCCCATCGAGGTCTGTAAAAAGCACCTAAAAGAGCGAGAAATGAAAGCGCACTTAGATGCAAAATACTAAATGAGAGTTTGTCGTAATGTGTGAGTCCAATCAAGAGAAAAATAAGTGTAGCATGCGAAAAAAGTAGAGCGCACTGTAACTGTTTTTTTGTCATAAAACAAACCACTTCAAAAAATAATACTACGTATGAATCTTTAAAAGAACAGTATCACAAAACGAGTGCCATGAAAATCTTTTTGCCCGCTCAAGGGCCTGATCAGCCAAATCAGAACGCATGGCGGGATCTGTAATTAACATTTGCATTTTATGCGCGATATCTTCCACATCATCTGCATCACAATACACTACCGTATCAGCACCAACTTCCGGAAGACTTGAGTTACGGGCCGTCAAGACTGTCGTACCTGATTTCATCGACTCAAGGACTGGCATCCCAAACCCTTCGTAACGCGATGCAAAAACAAAAAAATCAGCACTAGCATAGAGCGCAGGTAAATCCTCACTTGGTACAAAACCAAGTATGTCCACATAATCTGCAATCTCAAGATCTTTAACAAGCTTCTGCACATCCGTAACCATCGGCGCTAGCTCAGGCATAAGTTTCCCTGAAATAACAAGCCTAGGTACAGGAGTCTGTAGTTTTCTCGCATGAAAAGCATCCACTACACTTTTGTATGCCAGAAGTACACCCTCCACATTTTTACGAAGCTCTAGTCCACCGCCTACATAGAAATAAGGGCTCTTCAATGCATATTTCTCTTTGATAGCTTGTACTTTTTCCTGAGAAATAGCTTCATCAAAAAGTGGATTAACACTAATCACTGATACAGAGATGTCCTCTCGTGAAAGACCGAGTTTCTGGTGAAGATCTAAAGCAGTATTTTCAGAAACACTTAAAACATGTGATGCACTCATAATGCCCTTTTCAGTATTTTTCCAATACGTTATTTTACGAGAATTACTAAGATACGCAGGAAAGATACGCGGAATAAGATCATGCACGAGCATCAAATGAGGAAAGCCTTTGGGAAAAGTTGTCGGACACTGATACAAAGATAAAAAGCGATCACATCCTTCCTGCAAAGAAATACGCGGGATCATCCACTTCTCCCACCAAATTTTCCGAAACAAATCATCTCGCTTATATAAAGGTAGTTTACACACTACAGAAAAATGCGACGGCAAAAGGTCTCTAAATGCTGCATCAGGCATCTGTTCTACAAAAAGAACATATTCATCTCCAGATGGATGATTTTTTTCACGCTCAATAAGCACATGTAAAAAATGTACAGTTACTTGTCCAATACCAGTAAATGGCTTACGCAAAAAAGATGCATTAATACCAATTTTCATAGAAAAAGATACGCGTAAAAATAAACGAAATGACACTTGGAGGACTTCCTCTTTAGTGCAATGTGAGGCACAAACACTACTTTTTCTCTAAGACGTACTGACGTACGTCGTCAGAAGAAGGAGTGTTTATAAAAGGAGCAGTGTGCAAAGTGAGGAAGTCCTAACGTGACTAAAAGCACTTACAAACATACTATCGCACAAAAGAATCATTGACAAACTTACAATTTATGTTATAATATAATTACATAATAAAATTCAATCAATTTAGATTGAAAATGAAGTACTTTGATATTTGGGGTTTCCAAAAACAAATTTTTGAGGAAACATAAATGAAAAATGTAATAGATTTTGGCATCACGCCAATTCCAGTGGCATATCCACTTAAGAAAAATACCAAAAAGTTTTTTTGTAAAAAAAGAGTGATT
>CALIRC010000092.1 GCA_938044295.1 Minisyncoccota bacterium | reverse complement strand
CTCAGGGAGTTGCTGTGTAAAGCAAAACGTGTGCGGGAAGAAAGAATCTTCCCGCCACAAAAATTTTATGGAAAACATTTGCCACACGAACTCAGAATCCACTATAGATCTTTGGATTTTGAGACAGAGTAGTAAAAAACCATACCGTACCTTATCAATCAGGAGAGCACATGAGCATAGAAACAACTTTCAGTATAGCAATCAATCCGGATGAATATGATCGAGCAACAAAATCTGACATCTTCACAAGTTGGCTGGTAGGTGTAGAGCCTGAATTTAAAATATCAGGAATTGACATCAAAACCCTACAGCCGCCTAATAGAAATCCAATGTTCGAGCAAATCGGCGTAACAGAGGAAGGAATTGGGTATGAGCAAATCGTTCAACTGATGGGTGATGCATCTGCCATATTCGTCGAACTTGACTGCGGTGGTGAGCTCTATACAGCGCTTGTCGTGCAGCCTAGATTGCCAGCCGGACAGTTTCATTATGTCGAAGTACCTGCTGGAAAAGTGGAGGGGGGCACATTTCAGGGCACTGCTGCAAAAGAATTAGCAGAAGAGCTGGAACTGGAATTTGAGGCAGAAGAATTAACGAGATTGGATGAAGGAGATGGTATATACTCGACACCAGGATTGGTGACAGAAAAAAGGCAATATTTTCTGGCAAGAAAGAAGATTTCTCTGGAGGAGCTGCAAGCAATGCAAGGTAAGAAAACAGGAGTCCTAGAGGAAGGCGAGCGAATCACAGTGCAAATTATGAAAATAGAAGATTTGCCACCGTTGCATCAGATAGAAGATGCCAACACGCTCATCGCAATCGCGCTCTACTACGAGTATATCGCAAAGGAAGAGCGGTCGCTAGAAGAAACCATAGCCAATCTAGCATAAAGCGGAGAAAGAAATGCCATCACAAACCATTAAGTGTGTCATTGTTGTAAATATTTGTGGGACAGATCATATCCTCGTATTGGGAAATAAGAAAGATATATATTCTCACCATACAAGTGCGGTGGTGCTACCAGATGAGATTGTAAAAAAAATATCTGCTGATAAGGAAGAAAAGTGCAAAGCCGTCGGGATCAGTGCAGCAAAAAAGTATTTCGGAAAATGCTATATCAATTCGTTTATCAATTCTAGTAGGTTGTATACATTTTCTGAATATGAAACAACGTACGTTGTAGGATTTCTACCAAGACACGATGCTAATACCATCATGCGGTTAACACCCATTCTTGGAAAGAAGCATGGCGACAGGTATCTACATTGCATTACATGGAACGAGGTATGGGATAGGAAGGGAAATGAAAGAGCCCATGAATGGGCTACTGCATTTGGCTACTACAATCGTGCTGATAAACTAAGGCAGTTATAGAAATCAGGCAAGCGACCGATCCGGTCGCTTGCTATCTAAACTCAGGATCTAAGCTATGCTTGGGAACTGAGAAGTAAGATAAGATCCTTAAAATATAAAGAAAGGGGGAGAGAAAATGAAGTGTATCGTCGTCCCGCATCCGGGGAAAGAGGCTGCAAAGCAATATGCAAAAGCAGTGCGTAGTTTCATAAAAGAAAAAAAACATCAAATCGTCCGCACAAGACAAAATGCTGACATCGCAATTATTTTGGGAGGCGATGGATTTATGATGGATCAATTACAGATCTTTGGCCTACTTAAAGTGCCATGTGTAGGTATCAATCTTGGAGATGAGGGTTTTACAACCATTTGCACCAAAAACGATTGGCAAAAATGTCTAGAGCAAATTCTCAACGGAAAGTATGAGGTTGAGGAGCGTGTAATGCTCACAGTACACTTTCGCAATAAAAGATTCGGACCATTCTGTGGAGATGTGTCGATTGAGCACAGGAGTTCGGTGTGTGGCGTAAGGGCATTCGTGAACAAGAGTCAAGTCTTTGAAACCGTAGCAAATGGTGCGCTTGTATCTACACCAATGGGCTCTACAGCATACTGCGCTTCTCTGAGAGGGCCGATCATACGCCCAGGAACGGAAGCAATTGCAGTATTACCAATTGCGGCTATGAACTTAAGTGTTTTACCGATTGTAGAAAGGGCAGATGCAGAAGTGAAGATGTGCCTCATCAGTAGTAAGAATAACGCAAGTGTGCCACTACGTGGTAGTGGAGGCCTGATCGGGTGGATGAAGGTTGGTGAGGAGATCATCGTGAAAAGACACGAAAGAAACTGTCTCTTTGTGACCTTCAAAAACTATGATTTCTACAAAACTCTGAGAACAAAAAAGAAATTTTCACAATAAATAAGTGAGGAAAAAATGAAAAAAAATACATTATTTGATGAACATGGATTTGTACGTGTGGGCGTATTTTGCCCACAAGTAACTGTAGGAAACCCAGATCGAAATCGCAAGGAAATTGTAAAAATCGGAAAAGAGTTGCACGCTTGTGGTGTGCAGTACGCTTCTGGTACAGAATTATCTCTGACAGGATATACGATTGGTGACATGATCGTCAACCGGGCCATTGAAGAGTATACAACTGAAGCACTACTACAACTCGTAGCAGATTTATACGATTGCAATATCATGATGACGGTGGGAGTACAGCTGCGTGTGAGAGGAAAATTGTATAATTGCGCTGTAACATTTGCACGTGGAAAAATTCTCGGCATCAACCCTAAGCTGCATTTACCACAGTATGGCGAGTTTCGCGAAGATCAGTGGTTTGTGTCGGCACGGGAAGCAGATTTCACTACTGTGACAATCGGTTGTCACAAAGACATACCGTTTGGTGTCGATGTGTGTTATCAGCTCACAGAAGATTCTGATGCGTTGGTACATGTGGAAGTTTGTGAGGATGGATGGGTGCCAAACCCACCATCACGTTATGCAGCGGCGCAAGGCGCAACAATCCTTGCAAATGTCTCAGCTTCCAATATCACCGTAGGGAAAGGAGAGTATCGCAAGCTCATTATGCAAGCCAATTCTGGTGCGTGTATAGCTGCGCAGCTCTACGCCAGTGCGGGTGGTGGGGAAGATACAACAGACGTTGCATTTGATGGGCACATCTTCATCGCAGAACGTGGAGAAATCATGGCACAAGAGCGATTCATAGACTCCTCGCATTTTGCAATATACGATATCGACATAAACTCTTTGATTCGAGATCGCGCACGACAAGGGACATTCTACGACAATGCAAGTGACTTTGTGCCGTTTGCAATTAGGAGAGTGTATGCTGGTATTTGTATCGGGAAAGGGGCAAATGCAGAGCAAAGGCAATCACAAGAAGAGTTGGTACGCGTGATACACAAACATCCATTTGTGCCACACACAATACTCAAGATGGATGAGAGGTGTAAAGAAATTATGCACATACAGGCTACTGGCTTAGCACAAAGGCTAGAACAGTTCCCAGAAGAAAATCGCATAATATCCATCGGTGTATCTGGAGGTCTTGATTCCACGCTGGCACTGCTTGTTGCATGTCTGACAGTAGATATGATAGGTCTGTCACGATCAAATATCGATGCAGTAACAATGCCCTATGATGGAAACACGTCAGCAGCAACACGCAGCAATGCAGAGAAATTAGCAAAAGCGTTGCATTGTACATTTTCTGAGTTCAACATCACCAGCACAGTACAGCAAAACATGGAAGCAGTCGGATATAATCCAGAAAATGACACAAGTCAGGAGAAGAGGTCATTTCAGAATATGCAAGCAGGCGCACGTACAGATCACCTCATAAATCGTACCAGAGTGCACGGGGGTCTCCTTTTAGGGACAGGGGATCTTACAGAGACATTTCTCAATTGGTGTACATTTGATGCAGATCATCTATCACACTATAATGTCAACGCAACAGTACCAAAAATGCTCGTACGACATTTAGTTGAGTGGACTGCAAAAACAAATTTTGCCACACATAGGCAATTGCAAGATACACTCATGTCTATAGTACAAACAAAAATTTCACCAGAATTGGACGAGAAGGATGGTGAGGAAGTTGGGCAAAAGACAGAGGAGCTGATCGGACCATTTGAATTAGCAGAATTTTTGATGTACTGGCTGATTCGATTTCATCATACACCACGGGCAATCTTTTTCATGGCGCTGCATGCCTTTGGAGATCGGTACACGCCAGAAGAAATTGCTCGGTGGATGCGACTACACCTAAAACTGTTTCGCAGTCAGTTCAAGAGGGATGTTTCGATGGCAGGACCAAAAATAGGGATTGTCTCATTTAGCTCTCGAGGGGACTGGCGCATGGCGTCAAATATGGATATCACAGTCTTTATGAGGGAAATGGATAAAGTTGATCAAATGATCCAAGAGCACAATACTAAGAGTGCATAAAAAAGCACAAACAACATTACAGGCGATTCGCAAAGAATCGTCTGTTTTTCTTTTCTGGGTCGTAAGAGTCTGTCTATAATCTTCATTTCAGTCATAATGCCTCATTTCCTGCTGTAAAATGTACTTACCTCATCACAATATCTCGATATTATTCTTCGATCATTACATTTTTCGTTACGAAAATGATAAAATGCAGGTAGAAAACGAGATTTTAGACAAGCTCTAAAAACTGTTTGTCATTACACTGGACTGTGCAATGAGGAAAATGAGGAGGAGTGTACGTGAGTTGTAAGGGATGATAAGATAGGCTACATGTACAAGAAAATAAAAATTTGTGGCGAAGTGATTCATGGAAACAAGAAAGGACGTATAATTGGCTATCCGACAGCAAATATCGCCCTAAGCGAGAAGCAGTGTGAGGCAATGCAAGAGGGTACCTATAGCGGCACAGTGAAAAGGAAAGAGAAAACGTACAAGGGTGCAATATTTATCTCACACAGCAAAAATCTCTTAGAGGTCCATATCCTCGATTTCGACCAAAAGATCTACGGACAAGAAATCTGTATAGAGATTACTAGGCGTATCAGAGACAATAAAAAATTCCTATCTGTCAATGATCTTAAAATGCAGATTACCAAAGACATAGAGTCAATAAGAAAGGAAGATGGAAATAGTACATTGTAGGCTAGTTAGAGTTATTTTTTTTATCAAAAAAAATGTTTACAGGAATCATTCAATACACCGCAAACGTCAGCGAAGTGAAAGGGTCAAACAAAAGTCTTTTTGTAACTTTTACGAAACCAAAAAAACTCACATTGACAGAAGGTTGCAGTGTAGCAGTAAATGGCGTATGTTCCACTGTAAGAGATTTCACAAGCGAGCAATGGACAGTACAGTTTATGCCAGAGACATTGCGTCTCACGACACTGAATATGCTAGAAGTAGGTAATGAAGTAAATATTGAACCCACTTTAAGGCTCGGCGATGAGCTTAGCGGTCATATGGTTCAGGGACATGTAGATGGTATTGGAGAGGTTGCAGAGATTGTAGAGGAAGGTCAGTCATGGGAGATGACTTTTAAAGCATCGAAAAAAATCATGGACTTAGTCGTCTACAAAGGATCGATCGCTATAGATGGTATCAGTCTAACGATATCAGCACTTGATGATGAGAAAGAAAGTTTCAGCGTATCGCTCATCGAACACACAATCAAAAACACGAACCTCAAAGATAAAAAGGTCGGATCACATGTGAATTTCGAAGTAGATATCATCGGAAAGTATCTAAAAAAGTTCACAAAAACGCAGTAAAAAAGTAAACACATATTCTAAGATCATGCAACATAAAGATACACAACCAGTCAATACCGAGATATTAGAAAATTTCGATGGAAGTAAGTTAAAAATCGGCATTGTCACAAGTACGTTTCATAGCGAGATCACACAAAAACTAGAAGAAGGAGCAGTGGAGTCTCTCAAGCGAAATGGAGTGCTCGCTAAAAATATCACAATAACCCATGTACGAGGTTCGTTTGAAGTCCCATTAGCGACGCAAAGACTTGCTAGAGGTGGTATGCACGGCGTGATTGCTCTCGGGTGCATCATAAAGGGTCAAACAGATCATTATGACTATGTTTGCGGCGAAAGCATTCGTGGTGTCATGGATGTCATGCTTGCAGAAAGTCTGCCCGTAGGGCTAGGAATCGCTACTGTAAATACGACGAAACAAGCGATCGAGCGTGCTGGCGAGAGCGAGAATCTCGGAGAAAATGCTGCGCTAGCAGTACTTGATCTACTGCGGTAGCTGTTCGAGGAACTTATCCACATTTCTGTGGATAAAAACTATTGCAAAAAAATAGTTTCCACCCTTAGGGAAAATTATGCTGTTATTCAGACAAGAACTCACCTAAAAGAAGGGGATAACCAAGCTTGTGCTTCCTCTGATTTGTGACCATCTTCTCTATCTGTCTCTCTCTGTGATTATCACAAGATCGCCTCGTATGGAGAAAGCTTGTACCAACATGAATTGAATGTTTGCCATATTTACGACCAATAGTATCTACAGAAGCATAGACTTTACCCATTTTCTCAATTTTGAGATGCGTGCCGAAGAGGTCTTGCTGCGCATTCTCTACAACGCTGAGATTGGAAAGAGTGACACCAGTTGCACGGTAAAGAGTGCAGCGCTGATACAATTTGTCAAAAAGTGGTACGGCGACATCAGCAATCTCATGAGAAAAATTTGTAGGACGAGAAAGACGTGCTTTCATGCTGTAATAATGAAAATCCTGCGTTTTCAGGAAAAGGGAGATATCACGCGCTTCACTGTTATATCTGCGTGCACGAGCACAAGCGACATCGATATTTTCTGTAAGCTTTGCGAGAAGAAACTGTGGATCATTTGATGGTGGAGAAAACGTACGCACACGTTGGATGGAGTGTGTATTGGCACCTTTTTGAACAGAAAGTTGCAGTGCTGGTGTGCCACGAAGCTCTTGCCATGTCTGGTAGAAGTTGATGTTTACAGTATTTCTAATCCATGACTCTTCTCTGCTAGCAAATTGATAGGCTGTATGGATGCCGTATTTATGGAGAAATGCAGTAGTTTGCGGTCCAATATTCCACACATCACCAATAGGAAGTTTTGTGAGATACTCTGGAATAGCCTTTGTGCTAATAGCTGTAAAGCCACTACGACCATCAGATTTTTTCCACTTGGAGCCAACCTTGGCAAGTGTCTTACTGGGTGCAAGACCAATCGAGAACGTGCAATTTAAATCACGTGTCAGATGTTTTTGGATTTTTAAGCAAATATTTTCATAGGATGTACGATGTGCCCTTCGGAGTCCTGTGATATCAGCAAAGCACTCATCAATGCCGTACTCTTCCACATCAGGTGTATAGCGCCGCACGATATCCATAAATCGCGCACTGAGGAGGGAGTATGTTTCGTAATCAGAAGGAATGATGATGACGTGTGGAAATTTTTTCTTAATCTCAGCGATAGAGGTAGCACGCGTAATGCCAAGCTTTTTCGCTTCGAGACTCATAGATGAAGCAATGCCACGCTCCATGCCTGTAACCACAGGCTTACCTGCAAGAGAAGGTTCACGAGACTGTTCGCATGATGCAAAAAACGAATCTCCATCAATATGGACAATAGCGCGAGGAAAAGAGGTATGAGCATGTGGAAAAGACACGTAGCAAAATCTTAGAAATAAAATATAAAGTAGAGTGAGTAGTTATTTTTTTGCAGAAAAGCCTTTCTATGAGTGAGTGAGATGAGTGAACTCGATTGGCATATTTTTTAGTATTTTCGCATTGTAGAGATGACAACAGCTGATATCTTTAGCTCTTGCGTTGGATAAATTGTACGAAAGTTCTTATTAGCAGGCTCGAGACTAACACGACTATTTTTCTGAAAGAAATATTTCATAGTCCACTTACCATCAACTTCAGCGATAACGATATCACCATTTTTAGCAGGTTTGCCACGTTCTACGAGGACGAGATCGCCTGGGAGAAGACCGGCATCGATCATGCTCTCACCAGAAACTTCGAGGATATACGTCGCAGATTTGTTTGGTACGAGATAGTCATCAATCGTCATCGTATCAAGAAGTTCTTCTTGTGCTGGCGCAGGAAAACCAGCTTCCACACGCCCCAAGACAGGGAGGGAGCCGAGAAGCTCTGTAGCAACAATTTTTTTGCCGTCGCGTTCCACGAGGCCAGTATCTTCCATTTTGTCGATGAGAAGCTTAGCGCTGCGTGTGGACTTATATTTACAAAGCGTGCAAATTTCACGATAACTCGGCAACCGATTATGTTTGAAATAGAAATCTTTGATTGTGGTGATGTGTGTATTCATAGCTTTTAAACAAGTATTTCAAGTATTTATAGTATAGTAAACAAGTGTTTACTTTGTCAACAGTTATGATAGAATTTGAGATATGCTAAGTAAAAATGTGATGAAAAATATGAAAGAGGAAAAAATTCTAGAAGAAATCAATAAGGTTAAGTATCTTTTTAGCTTAAAAGAAGTGATTAGGTATGATGGCACGCGCCAAGAGGATATTCGAACAGAATCAAATGCGGATCATATCTACGGCATGATGATCTTGGTAGAACATTTCTTACCTCTTGAGGATAGTACAGGATCTTATGATCGTGAAAAGATTCTGCGAATGACTCTTTTCCATGAAATTGCCGAAATTGAAACAGGAGATATCAATACCCATGTGAAAAGTGAGGTTGATCGCGTTAAAGAAAAAGAGGCATTAAATACAGTATATGCAAAGATGTCTGAGACAATACGAAATGATGTACAAAGTCTCCTGAGTGAATACGAGAGGCAAAGTACATGGGAATCACAATTTGTAAAAGCAGTCGATAAATTTGAGCCAAGCTTTCATATTTTTGATGAAAATGGTAAAAAGTTATGTAAAATGCGTGGTGTCACAGAAAAGAAGAATTGGGATGCAAAAATACAGTATATCAAGCCATTTCCTATAATGTTGGAATACCTACAGGTGATCTCAAAAGAAACAAAGCAACGTGGATATTTTGTAGATACTAAAGAAGAGTAAGAAAGAGAAAATGATTCTCAAAATAAAGCATAGAAACCATAATTTAATAGTGAAAAAATGAAAAAATGAAAAAAGAAAAAATTACACTCAAAAAGTTAGCGCATAAAGATGCAAAGAAATTATCTGATCTACTCAATGCCAGTAAAGACGTTTGTCTTACTTTGGATATTCCATATCCCCAAAGTATCGCAAAACAAGAGGAATATCTCGCCATGATAGAACAGCTGCAAAAAAGAGAAATGAATAGGAGTTTTACCATTCGACTCGATAAAGAGATAATTGGCATAATCAGTTTCAAAAATATAAACTCCATTGATCGCTATGCAGATGTTGGATACTGGATGTGTGAAGAGTATAGTGGGAAAG